>CAYJEK010000037.1:0-22014 GCA_964369205.1 uncultured Oscillospiraceae bacterium
TTGTTTCATTGATACTGATGACATAATTTTTCCTCCATAATTTTGGTTAATTTCTTCCGCCATACCATTGTTTTTACAGCCTTATGTTTTAAAAAACACACCAAGCTGTATGGAATATGGCGTGCGTATTCGCCCTAGTATTATACTACACTAGAAATAAAAAAGCAAGTCCTTTTTTATAATAGATTAAAAAGTGTTTTCATTATTAATAAATGCGAAAGCTAAAAGCTCTCGCATTTATTCTTTTATATCTTTTGTATTTATTAATATAACATCTTTTCCCACAGTTAAAACATCTGCCCAAGATATTTTAATATCCTCACCACGCCCTAAAAGACCGAAAAATCGAGGTCTACCAAAAACAATTAAATTTTCAACCTTTGCAGTTTCTAAATTAAACTCTAAATCATCTATTCTTCCTATATTTTGCCCCGTCACAACACTTACAATATCCTTTTGAGTTAAAAAAGAAAGAGACAACATTAAATACACCACCTAATATAATTCTAAATACAATTCTATTTTAATTATATTCATTTTGTATTGTATATGTTACTTTAAAAGGCAAAATTTATTTATTCAAATTGTTTTCTAACAATTTTTAAAACATTTTTTTCTATCCTTGAAACCTGCGCCTGACTAATTCCCACAATATTTGCAACCTCGGTTTGAGTTTTTCCTTGTAAATATCTTAGACTTATAATATATTTTTCTCTACTTTTTAAATTAGTGATAATATCCCTTATAATAATTTTAGTTTGAAAGCTCTCTTCAAAACTAGTGTCCGCTATTTTATCTAATAAAAAACTAGAATCACTATCCTCTAAAAAACACGGCTCATGAAGCGACATTGTTGGAGTTAGTGATTCAATTGCATTTAAAACCTGATAAGGTGTAACTCCTAAAATATCAGAAAGTTCTTTATTTGAAGGCTCTCTATTATTATTTTTTAAAAATATTTCTTTCTCAGATAAAATTTTATAAGATAAATCCTTTATACTTCTATTAACTTTTACCGTTTGATTATCTCTTATAAATCTTTTAATTTCACCCATAATCATTATAACACCATATGTTGAAAACTGAACATCTAAAGAAGTATCAAAATTATTTAATGCCTTTATAAGTCCTACACAGCCAACTTGAAATAAATCGTCTGCCTCGGCATTACTTTTATATGAAAATTTTTGCATAACACTTAAAACCAATTTTAAATTACCCATAACTAATTTATCTTTTGCTTTTAAGTCTCCTGTTTTCATCTTTAAAATAAGTTCTTTTCTTTCGCTTTCTTTTAAAGATGGCAGTGTAGCTGTGTTTATCCCCGTTATTTCAACTTTTTTGTAAAACAGATAATCACTTCCTTTTTTCTTAATAAAGTAATTATCTGCTTATTTAAAATAAATATGTATGTCAATTAATTTCAGTTAATTTTTTCCAGTTCACGTTTTAACTTTTTTAATATCTTTTTTTCAAGTCTTGAAATATAGCTTTGTGAAATTCCAATTTCATCTGCTACTTCCTTTTGAGTTTTTTCCTCATATCCATTTAAGCCAAATCTTAAAAGCATTATTTCTTTTTCCCTATCGTTTAAACATTCTAAAGATTTTTGAATCATCATTTTATCGCTTTCTATTTCAATGTTTTTGCTTATTTCATTATCTTGTGTATGAAGAACATCTATTAAATTAAGCTCATTCCCATCTGTATCTGTTGATAAAGCTTCATCCATACTAATATCAATATTCCTATTACTTTGCTTTCTTAAATACATTAGTATTTCATTTTCAACACATCGTGAAGCATAAGTGGCAAATTTAATGTTTTTACTTGGCATAAAACTGTTAACTGCCTTAATAAGTCCCATTGTGCCAATAGAGGTTAAATCATCTATTGGTATATTTGTGTTTTCAAATTTTTTAGCAATATAAACTACTAATCTTAAATTATGTACAATCAATTTTTCTCTTGCCCAAGCTTCTTTGTTTTCAATACCAATAAAAACTTTTTGTTCCTCTTCTTTTTTAAGAGGAGATGGGAGAGTTTGTGGTCCATTTATATACCACAGTTTGTTTATTCTTTGTATTAATTTTAATATTATTTTCTTCATAAATTATTTATCCCCTTTAATTTTTTAAAACATTAAATATTTCTTTTCCAATTATTGCATCTTTTTCAAATGAAAAATCATCTTTTGATAAAGCTATCAGACAATTTTTTAAATTTTTATTTTTTTTATTATGTATAATTTTTATTTCCTTTGGTTTTATAGCAGGTAAAATTCCATCTCCATTAATAGTAGAATAAAAAATAGGGGTAATAATTAAAGAAGTGTCCCTTGTTTTAAAAAACTTTTCTATTTCAATGCTATCATCTTTTGATAATAAATCTTTTACTTTACTAAATTTTACAAGTATAATACTTTTATTATTTATAATATCCTTTATTTTAAAGCCCGTATCATAAAATGTATTTAAAATTATTTCCCCCTTTTCAAAATTAATATTTAATTTTATATCCTCATCCGATATTTTTTCATTAAATGCTATATTAAAAACACTTATAACAACAAATATAAAAATAATACAAAAAACTAATAACACAGGATTTATATTTAAATAAATAATGGTATTTTTTAAAATTAAAATATTATTGTTTTTTATAAATCCTATAACACCATATAAAATAAAATTTGATAACATTAGTGATAATATATTTTTAATAAAATAATATCTATTTATAAATCCAAATGCTATAAAAACACTAAGTATTAAAGATATTAATTTAATAATTAAAGATATAAAATAACTTTGCAAATCAAAAAGCACTATTAAAGAAAAAAAACTTCCTATAAAACTTGATAATATTATTCTCTTTTTTGTGTATAAACTTGATGAAAAAACTTGAGTAATTTTTAATAGAAAATAATTTATTATAAAATTCGTTATTATCAAAACATCAATATATATAATCATTTCATACCTCACCTAGATATATTTTACCTGTAAATTCTGATTATAATTGTCGTAATTTGCGAATTAAAAAATTTCACATAAAAAAGTGGCTTTTAAAAAGCCACTTTTTAATTATTAGTTATTGTAAAAAGCCACAAAAGCTTGATATGTTGAATATATATCTAATTTTGAAGCAAGTTCAAATGGTGCATGCATTGAAAGAATTGGAACACCAATATCTATAGTGTCGATGTTTTTTGCAGCAACAAATTGTGCTACAGTACCGCCACCACCTTGGTCAACTTTTCCAAGCTCACCTGTTTGCCAAGCAATTCCTTTTTCATCAAGAAGATTTGTAATTTTTGCAACTAATTCAGCACCTGCATCATTAGTTCCGCCTTTTCCGCCTGCCCCTGTATACTTTGTTACAACTACACCTTTATTTGCATAGCAAGCATTTTTAGGGTCGTGAACCTCTGGGAAAGTTGGATCAAAACAAGCATTAACATCCGCTGATAGGCAAATTGAATTACCTAAAGTAGTTAAATGGTTAACATCTTGCATTTGAGCTAAGTATGTAATAAAGTGCTCAAGGAAATCACTTTTTAATCCTGTCACACCACTAGAGCCTGTTTCTTCTTTATCTGCAAACATAGTAATTGTTGTAAGTGCTGGGTTTTTAGCTTCTATTTCAGCTATTAAAGATGTGTAAGCACAAACTCTATCATCTTGGCCATATCCGCCTACAAAGCTTCTATCAAGCCCTACATCTCTTGATTTTCCAGCTGGAACAATTTCAAGTTCTGCTGAAATAAAGTCTCTTTCGATTATGCCATATTTATTATACATCATTTCTAAAGCCGCAAGTTTTACTGCATCTTTAATTTCATCATCTGGATATGGAATTGATGCGATAACTATATTCATTTCCTCACCTTTTAAAACATCGCGCATTTTTCTTTCTGCTTGATCTTTTGCAAGATGCGGAAGTAAATCTGTTATTACAAAAACAGGATCTGTTTCGTCTTCACCTATACTAATTTTTATCGTTTCACCTTTTGAATTTATAACTACACCGTGTAAAGCTAAAGGAGTTGCCGCCCATTGGTATCTTTTTACTCCACCGTAGTAATGAGTTTTAAAGTATGCAATTTCATTATTTTCATATACTGGAACTGGCTTTAAATCAAGACGAGGTGCATCAATATGACTTGCAACTATTAATGTTCCATTATCAACTGTTTTTGTTCCAATAGTAGACATTAAAATACTTCTGCCACGGTTTTTTAAATAAACTTTATCACCACTATTATATTTTTTATTTGGTGTAAATTCTAAGTACCCATTTGCTAAAGCCATTTTTTCAATTTCATCAACAGCTAATCTTTCTGTTTTAGAAGCATCTAGGAATTCTTTGTATCCTTTTGCAAACTCTTGGCTTTTTTCAACTAAACTTCTATCAGTTTTCGCCATATGTTTCACTGAATAAGTTAATTTTTCTTGTAGTTCTTTTGCTTTTGATTTCTCCATTTTAGATATCCTTTCTTTTGGGCAAATTTATTGCTCCTGTGTAGTGTATAATTCTAAATATGCATTATAAGCTTTATCTATCTTATAAACATAATTACTCATTTGCTCATACGGAAATTCTAATAAAATATCCGATTCCTGCTCTTCTAATAAAGCATCAACTGCTCCTCTTCCATTATGATAAGCCGCTGCTGCTGTTTTTACATCCTGATTATATCTTTCCATATTTGTTGATATAAAATATGCTCCAAAGCGAATAGATAATTCTGGATCATATAAATCCTCAAAAACTAAATCTTCATACGGCGCATACATAAGTTTAATCCATGCAAATGTTTCAAGTGTAATTTGTGTAAGGCCTATAGCACCAGCAGAAGATACTGCATCTTTATCAAATCCACTCTCTGTTTTTATATATGCATATAATAGATATTTATCAACATCAAATTCCTCAGCATATTTTTCAACGTATTCTGTGTATTCTAAGGGATAGGTTAAATACTTTATCTTTTGATTATTTTCCTTTACAATATTATATAAAATTATTCCTATTATAAATATAATAGCTATAACTATAACTCTTTTAATACTTTTTATAATACCCTCTCCTATTTTTTTAATATTTCATTTAATATAAATTCTGTTTGAGTATTAAGAGAATCTATATCTGTGTTATTATTTATTACGTAATTTGCCTTATTTAGCATTTGTGTATACGATACTTGTTTTAAAATTCGCTCTTTTGCTTTTTCATTTAAAATATTATCTCTTTTAACTATTCTATCAATTTGATTATCAATATCGGCTAAAACAACTATAAATTCATCGCAATATTTTTCAAACTCATGTCCTATAATAACAGCACCATCTACAAAAACTATATCATTCCCTTTATTATAATATTCATCAATTAAATTTAAAATATCATTAATTATAAACGGATGTGTAATATCTGTTAATTTTTGAAGGGATTCTTTATCTTTAAATGCTCTTTTTGATAAAATTTCTTTATCTAAAACATCTTCATTTACAATATCATCTCCAAAGTATTCTTGCAGTTTTTTTAAACAGTCACTATTAGTGTGAACATTTTTTGCAACATCGTCGCAATCTATTACTTTATATCCTTTTTCTTTTAAGTAATTTGAAACTGTAGATTTTCCGCTTCCACTTTGACCTGTTATTGCTATTACTCTTCTCATAAGTTTATCACCCTAAATGCAGCGGCTCTTAAAAGCCTATTATAAACTGCAAGTCCTACTCCATCAAGATTTGGCATCATTGCATAAACTTTTTTTGCTCCTATTTCATCTAATCTGCGAAGAGCTGTAAACAATTTAGCTGCCTGCTCACTTGAATTTTTTTCACTTCCATATCCAATAGCCCACACTTCACACTCATATAAGTATTCATCAAAACAAAGTATGCTTGCTTTTTCTTTTAATGCAAGTTTATGAATCTCTGCAAAATTTGCATTAACAATTGTTATCTCAGCTTTTGGAGAATAATGCTTATGCTTTAATCCTGGGGATAATGCCGTTTTATCGTTTTTAAGTTCTTCATATATCCCATCAGATAATTTTACACTCTTTTTTAAAACTTCTTCTATATCATTTTTAGTAACAAACCCTGGACGATAAATAATTATTTCATCCCCCACTAAAGATATAACAGTTGATTCAAGTCCTATATTAGAATCTCCCCCATCTAAAATTAATGGTATTCTTTCTTTTAAATCATTATAAACATAGGATGCGTTTGTAGGGCTTGGTCTGCCACTTCTATTAGCAGAAGGGCCTGCAAGCGGCAGATTTGATTTTTTTATAACTTCAAGTGCCACAGGATTACTTGGCATACGAACACCAACTGTTTTAAGGCCTGCAGAAACTGCATCTGGGATTTCGTCTTTTTTTTCTAAAATAATAGTTAAAGGTCCTGGCCAAAATGCATCCATTAATTTCTTTGCATCACTGTTTATATTTTTTGCAACTCTATTTAGCATATCATAATCTGAAATATGCACAATTAATGGGTTATCCATAGGTCTATCTTTTGCTTTAAAAATTTCTTTGCAAGCTTCTTCGCTTAATGCATTTGCAAAAAGTCCGTAAACTGTTTCTGTAGGTAGAGAAACAACCTGTGAATTATTAAGTAAATCACAGGCTATTTTTATATTATTTTCATTTGGTTTTAAAACAAGAGTTTGCACGAATATTATCCCTCTGAACTTAATCTTAATTTCTCAGCTTGGTCTGCTGTTACTAAGCTATTTACAACTTCTTCTAAATCGCCATTTAAAATTTGTTCTAGTCTATATAAAGTGAGTCCTATTCTATGATCTGTTAGGCGACCTTGAGGGTAATTGTATGTTCGAATTCTCTCACTTCTATCCCCTGTACCAACCTGACTTTTTCTATTTTCTGAGTATTCAGCATCTTTTTTCGCTTTTTCTGTTTCATATAAACGTGAACGAAGAATTTTTAAAGCCTTATCTTTATTTTTATGCTGGCTTCTCTCATCTTGACATTCAACCACTGTTCCTGTTGGAATATGTGTTATACGAATAGCAGATGAAGTTTTATTAACGTGCTGTCCACCGGCCCCTGATGCACGGAATGTGTCTATTTTTAAATCGGCAGTATTTATTTCTATTTCAACATCATCTACTTCCATTAAAACAGCAACTGTAACTGTTGAAGTGTGAATTCTGCCTTGCGTTTCAGTATCTGGAACTCTTTGTACTCTATGTACACCGCTTTCAAATTTAAATTTTGAATAAACAGAATCGCCCTCAACAGAAAAACTCACTTCTTTAAATCCACCAAGCTCTGTTTCATTAACTGAAAGAATTTCTGTTTTCCAGCCTTTACTATCAGCATACATATTATACATACGATATAAATTATAAGCAAATAAAGCAGCCTCTTCACCACCAGCACCGCCACGAATTTCAACGATAACACTTCTATCATCATCTTCATCTCTTGGAAGTAGTAAAATTTGCAATTCTTCTGTTGTAGTTTCTACTAATTCTTTGCTTTCATCATACTGCATTTGAACCATCTCTTTAAAATCAGCATCTAATCCGCCTTCATCAAGCATCATTTTAGCTTCATCAAAATTTTCTTTTGCAGCTGTATATTCATCAAACTTTTCTATTAAAGGAGTGAGGTTTTTATACTCCTTCATAAGATTTTTATATCTTGTATTGTCGTTTATAACAGTTGGATCCATTAACAACTGATTAATTTCTTCATACCTATTTTTAACTTCAACGAGTTTGTCTAACATTTAATTCTCTCCACCTGATTTAATAATTTTTTTAATATTCTTTTCTATTTTGTTTCTTGGCAGCATAACTTCTCTACTACATTTTGTGCACCTAATTTTAAAATCCATGCCCACCCTTAAAACATCAAAACTATTGCTACCACAAGGATGTGGCTTTTTAACAAGTATAACATCACCAACATTTACATCCATAACAGCACTAGTTCCTTTCTAAAATTATCGTTATAAAACGCTTAATTTTCTTCTTTAGAATAATATTATAACCGATTATAAGCATTTTGGCAAATATTCTTTTTAAAGACTGCATATATTTTTATAAAGACATTCAAAAGGAAGGTATTTTTATGGAATATACAGCAGAAATCAATTATCCTATAACTCAAAACATAACTATAGAATTTTTACAAAAAGCAAAAGAGGAGTGTACGATTTTATCCGCTAAAGCTCTTGTTTATGAAAAAGGTGTAGGGCTGAGATTAAATCTTGGAGGATTTGAGGCAATTATCCCAACAAATGAAATTATGTTAAATTTTCAAGGTGAGGAAATTAAGGAAGCGGCTATCGTAACGAGAGTTAATAAAAATGTTTGCTTTATTGTTGATGAAATAGAAATTAAAGATAGCGAAACAATTATATATTTATCTAGAAAAAAAGCCCAAGAAATAGCTTTTGCAGGATATATTCGACATATGCGAAGTGGCGATATTATCCCTTGCAGTGTAACACATATAGACTCATTTGGAGTTTTCTGTGATATTGGTTGCGGAATTAATGCACTTTTACCAATCGATTTTATATCTGTTTCAAGAATTCAATCTCCTTTTGATAGGTTTTTTATTGGTCAAGATATTTATGCTGTTATAAAATCAGTTGATGAAAATAATAGAATAGTATTAACTCATAAAGAACTTCTTGGAACTTGGGAAGAAAATGCTGCTATGTTTTCTTCTCAAAGCAAAACACTTGGAATAGTTAGAAGCATAGAGGATTACGGAATTTTTATAGAACTTATGCCTAATTTAGCCGGCCTTGCTGAACTGTGCGAGGGGGTAAATGTTGGCGACATTGTTAATGTTTACATAAAAAGCATATTAAAAGATAAGATGAAAATAAAACTTGTGATAATATCAAAATTAAATAATTCTAATTTTAATATAGATATTAAATATTATAAAACTAAAGGTCATATTGATTATTGGAAGTTTTCTACTGAAAATTCAAATAAATTAATTGAAACTAGATTTTAAAAAACAAAAAAATCTTGCATAATCTAATTTAAATTATGCAAGATTTTATATTTATTTTTTATGCTTCATTAAATATGCAAAACTATCTTCGCCCCATTTAATTTTTTTGCAGTAATACTGATTATCTTCATAAAAACCACCATTATCAATAGCTTTTTTTAGTGGACAATCTTCGCATTCAGGAGTTTTTGCTTTTATACAAGAAGATTTATGTTTTTTGCCTTTATAATTTTTTGCAGCTCTATTTTCAAAAACTGCGCTATCATAATTTTCACTTAATATATATATTGGCTCTTCTAACTCATCAAAAACTCTAGTCATATTTTCATTAACTACAGCTGAGTTTTCAATTAAAAACTGATAAACAATAACTGTTGATATTTGCTGACAGACATCTACAAAACTTGCTATTGTTTTTTCATTTATAGGCTTGTCTTTTTTCTCAAAATAAATATATCCTAAAAGAATTTTTTTATTTTTTAAAGCAAAAACAATTATATCACTATCCTCGCTCTGCTCTATTTCAAACACAAAATCGTGATTACCTCTTTTTGAAATTAATAAATGCGCACCATAAATTTTATCATCTAAGAATTTTGTGTACAAATTAGTTATTTCAACAAGACTTAAATTTTTTGTAATTTTATTTTCATTTGGAGCACTTTGCCAGTTATAAGTTGTTTTTGCTCCTGTTTGTCCGTATTCAAATTTTACAATACTCGCTCTTTGAAACATAAATTGTTCGCATACTAATTTTAAAATAGCTTGAATTGTAAATTCTGCTGCTTTTGATTCTTTCGCTATATTAAAAACATAATCTTTAACATCATCTTTAAATTCTTCTAATTTTTCATTTAAATCAGCATTAACTTTTTTACTATTTTCGATTTCTGTTCTATTTGATTTATAGCTTAATTCTTCTCCGCCTGTATAAAAATTATAATTATTTTTCCCTTTAGCTTTAACATTATAAAGGGCAATATCAGCAAATTTATACATATCCTCAAAGGTTTCCACTTGACTCATTTCTGCAATACCAACGCTTGCTGATACATCTATAAAAATTCCATCTTGCTCATATCTTTTTCTAAACTGAGTGCAAACTTCTTCAGCTTTTGCTTTTAATATTCTTTCTTCCTTATAATTTTTTACAAAAACAAAGAATTCATCGCCACCAACACGGCCAATGATATCACTTTTTTGGAATATAGATTTTAAAATATTTCCAAGCTGAGTTAAAACTGCATCTCCATATAGATGCCCAAAAGTATCGTTTATGCTTTTAAAGTTATCGATATCAATTATCATTAAAGCACCACTTTGAATTTCGGCATCTTTTTCAAAATATTTTTTTATAATTTCTTCTGTTGTGTTTTTATTATATAGCCCTGTTAGTCCATCTTTTTGTCCACGAATTTCTGCTTGTTTTAAAAATTCAGATAACTGAACATAAGATTTTACTCTAGCTTTTACAACATTGTCTTTAAAAGGTTTTGTTATATAATCTATAGCACCCATTTTAAAGCCTTTTTCTTCACTTATCGGATCGTCCATACCCGTTATAAATATTACTGGTATTTTTTTATAATCCTCACTAGATTTTAATTTCTCTATAATTTGAAAACCATCTAAATCAGGCATAATTATATCTAATAAAATAAGTTTTGGATCTGTTTCTTCTAATATATTAAAAAGCTCTTTTCCGCTATTTACACACTTAACATCATACTCATCTTCAAGCATTTGTTTTAAGAGCAATTGATTTACTTTGCTATCATCTACTACTAAAATTTCATTCATAAAGCAATCTCCTTATAAATATGTCTATTAATCAATAAACTTTTATTAATTATACTATATTATACACATTTAAACAAGTATTTTATTTAAAATTATAAATTTATTTGTTTATTATTGACAAATTTTAGTAATCTTAACAGATAGGATATTTATAATTAATTTTGTATTAAAAAAGTGACACTAAGTGTGTCACTTTTTTCGCTATAAAACTTTTGAGAGAAAAGCTTGTAATCGAGGATTATTTGAAGATTCAAAAAATTCTTTTGGAGGTTTATCCTCTGCAATATTTCCATCGTTTATAAAAATAACTCTATCAGCAACTTCTTTTGCAAATCCCATTTCATGAGTTACTATTATCATTGTCATCCCATCTTTTGCAAGTGAAGTCATAACATCTAAAACTTCCCCTACCATTTCTGGATCAAGAGCAGATGTAGGCTCATCAAAAAGCATTACATGAGGATTCATTGCAAGCGCACGAACTATTGCTATACGCTGCTTTTGTCCGCCTGATAATTGAGATGGAAAAGCATTTTCTTTATCTTCAAGTCCTACTCTTTTTAAAAGTTTTCTTGCTATTTCATTTGCTTCCTCTTCACTTATTTTTTTTAATTGAGTGAGTGATATAGTAATGTTTTTTAATATACTCATATTATTAAATAAATTAAACTGCTGAAAAACCATTCCTATTTTTTGCCTTTGAATATTAATATCTGTTTTCTTATCAGTTATATCAATATCTTCAAAGAAGATTTTCCCTTCTGTTGGCTCTTCTAAAAGATTTAAACATCGAAGAAACGTGCTTTTACCAGAACCTGAAGGCCCTATAATTGCAACAACTTCTCCTCTTTTAAATTCAGCTGAAATATTATCTAATACCTTTAAATTTTTAAAACTCTTTGAAAGGTTTTCTGTTTTTAAAATTATATCATTATGCATCGGTTTTCATCTTCCTTTCAAAATATCCTATTAATCTTCCTATACTAAATGTCATCACAAAATATAGAATTGCAGCAATAAATAAAGGCTCTAGTTGAATATATGTTATTGAGCGCACATCACTTGTTCTAAAAGTTAAATCAGCTATTCCTATAACTGATACTACAGATGTTTCTTTTATAATTGTTACAAATTCATTTCCTAGTGCTGGAAGAATATTTTTTATTGCTTGTGGCAATACAACAAATCTCATAGCTTGAATTTTATTAAATCCCATAGCTCTTGCAGCTTCATTTTGTCCGTTATCAACTGCTTGTATTCCAGCTCTTATTATCTCCGCTATGTATGCACAGCTATTAATACTAATTGCAACTATACCTGCTGTCATTCTTTGAAAATTTGGTATAAAATCTATATCTGGAAACTCAATTCCCATCATAGGCAATCCATAAAAAAGGAATGTTAATTGTATTAAAAGTGGTGTACCTCTAATAAATTCTATATATGCAGTTGCTGGCCAGCGAAGAAGTTTAAACTTACTCATTCTTGCAAAAGCCATAAATGTTCCAAAAAAAGCACCAAGTGCTACTGAAAATAATGATAGTAATAACGTGCCTTGCATCCCTTCAATAAAAAAATTGGAATACTTAAAAAATATTTCAAAACACGTTTTAAAAAATTCATATGCGCCTATAAAAAAATCCATAATTTCTCTTTTCTTTTTATTCTAGTGTAACGTATTAAAAGAGAAAGGCAAAACCTTCCTCTTTTATATTTATTAATCTAAACCTACTGTTTTTGATAAAGCAACTGCTTCTTCATAAGCTGCCTCAAATGTTCCATCTGTTGTAACTCTTGCAATAACTGTGTTTGCAACTTCTACTAGTGCATCATTTCCTTGTTTTACAACACAAGCTTTACCAAAATCTTCATCTCCTGTAAATTCATAGCTTGAGATTGCAAGTGAATCATTTTCCTCAACAAATGATACAGCTACTTCTGTATCAACAACCATTCCAGCGATATTCTCATTTTGAACTTCTAATACTAATTCTGGGTATTTTGCAAGTTCGAATAATTCTGAATTTGGAAAGTTTAGTAATGTTAGTTGTGATTGAATTGAACCTTTTTGAGCTCCAACTTTTAATCCTTCAAGAGATTCAGCTGTTGTGTATGTTGCTTCGTTATTTACATGTACAACTAAAGCTTGTGGATTTTTTTGATAAACATCTGTAAAATCGATAACTTCAGCACGTTCTGGAGATACTGTGAATGCTGCTATCCCCATATCAACTTGCGAAGATTGAACTGCTGGGATAATACCATCAAAACTCATATCAACTATTTCAAGCTCAACTCCAAGCTCTAAAGCAATTTGTTCTGCAAGCCATATATCAATACCAACAAAGTTTGCATCTGCATCTTTAAATTCAAAAGGTGGATATTGTGCTTCTGTTCCTATAACTAATTTTCCTGCTTCTTTAATTTCATCTACTATTGTAGTTTCTGTTGTAGTTTCTTGTGTTGTTGTTTCTTCTGTAGCTTCTTGGCTACTTGAGCATGCAGCTAAAGATAAAGCTAAAACTGATGCTAAAATTAATGCTAATAATTTTTTCATTTTTATAATTTCCTTTTCATTGATTGCAACTTATTTCGTTGTATGTGCATAATTATACACAAAATTAATGTTTTTGTAAACACATTTTTTTCAATTAAGCTATTTTTATTAAAATCATACAATTTTCTAACATTATATTAGATTTATCTGTATATTTTGCAAATAATTAGCTATATAATTATTATAATATCATTTTAATATCGATGTTTTATACTTTTTAGGTGTAATTCCAAAATGATTTTTAAAAGATTTATTAAAATGAGAATCTGAGGAAAAACTTAGCTTTAATGCTATTTCTTTGATGGATAATTCTGATGATTTTAATAATTTTTTAGATAATTCTAATTTATGAGAAATTATATATTCTTTTGGGGATGTATTTAAAATTTCTTTAAATATTTTATATATATAATTTTTTGTTATACCAATTTCTTTTTCTATATCTTCAAGAGTTATATTAAGATCTATATTATCATTAATATATTTTGTAGCTGCTGCAAGGTATTTTTCCTTTTCATTTTTATAATAAATATTTTTTGTTTTATTTGCATGCCCAATATATGCAATTTGATAAATTTCAAGTATTAATAAATTTAAAAAATTTTGAGCCATATAATAATATCCATCTTTTAATTCTTCAGCTGATTTTATAATATTATCTAATATTATCCTTACTATTTCATCTTTACTTTGCATTTTAAAATGAGATTTTGAAAATAAAATTTCTTTTAGGAATATGCTTTCTAGATGTATTGGGCTAATATCGAAATACACATATTTAATAATGCTATTTTTAGTTAAGGTTGCCGCTTCTACTACTGAAAAAGCTTTTGAGAAAAATAAATCTCCTTTTTCTAGAGAATACATATTATTATCCACTGATATATTTACAGCCCCATTTTCTATATACAAAAATCTATTTTGAGGAATATTAATTTTCCCAAGTACAGTAGAATCTGAAAACACTCTTCTTCCTGTTCCAGATACATTAAATCTCATTGAATTTAAAAGTGATGACACTTCATCTTCTTGCAACCGATATACATACTCTTTATACAATTTGTTCATTTATAGTCACCTTTTTTATAATTTTAGTATTTATTTTTATAACTTTCAAGTCTTTTTATTAAGTATAATATTATCGATAAGAAAAGTCAATATTCTAATTGATTTACTATGAAAGGAAGAAATTTATGAAAAAATTAATTGCAATTGTTTTAGCTTCTAGTTTATCACTAGGTCTTTTTTCTGCTTGTTCAACTAGCACAGAGACTACAGCTACTGAAGAAGCAGCTTACAGCAGTGAACAAACAGCCGATGTTGTTATCGTTGGTGCTGGTGGTGGCGGTTTATCAGCTGCTTTATCAGCAGTGAAAAACGGCGCTGAAAGTGTTATCGTACTAGAAAAAATGCCTATGACAGGTGGCGCTTTAAACACTACAAGTGGAACAATGTCTGGAGCAAACACTATTATCCAAGAGCTTGATGGGCTAACAGAAGATTCACTAGAGTCATACAAAAATGATATTATGACAGAGGGTGAGAAATTAGGTGGTACACCTAATGAAGAATTAGTTGATTTATATGTAAATAATGCAGCTAGATTAATTGATTTTATGTGGGAAGCTGGACTTTCTGATAATGAATATACAACAGATGCAGATGGAAACAAAGCTGTTTTTGCTCCTGAACATACATTATATTCATATCCACGTTCATACAAAGCAAAACCTCATGATGGAGAAACATATAAATCTGCAGCTCATGAACTACTAGATGAGTTAGTAGCAGCTGAAGGAAAAATCACTGTTTTATTAAACACAGAAGTAGTAGAGCTTGTTCCAAATGAAGAAGGTCAAGTGCTTTCAGCATTAGCTACTTTTGAAGGAGAAACAATTAAATTTAACGCAAACAAAGGCATTGTTATGGCAACTGGTGGTTATGCTGGAAATCCTAGCTTAATGGGAGAATTTAGCGAATACGGCGAAGTTGTTATAACAGGTGGTCTTCCAAGTGCTGATGGTAATGGTTTAAGATTAATGCAAGAAGTTGGCGCTTCATTAAATGAAGAATCAATGGGATGGATTCCAACATATCCAATGGGACTTGAAAGCCTTGAAGTTCCTGGCACAGGTAGAATCGCAACAACTAAAACTCAATTTGCTGGTGGTATATTAGTTAATGTTAATGGCGAAAGATTCGTTGATGAAACATCTGCTGATAATGTTGAAAGAGAAGTAGCTTTAGAACATCAGCCAGAAGGTATTCAATACGAAATTTACACAGATAAAATCGGTGATGATTTAATCGCTGGTGGCCAAGGTTTATTCCTACAATACTTCTTTAGAACAGAAGCATTTGCACCATATGTTGTAACTGCTGATTCTCTTGAAGAACTAGCAGAAAAATTAGATATCCCTACTGAAATATTCCTAAAAACAGTTGAAGATTATAATGCCGCTGTTGATGCAAAAACAACAGATGAATTCGGCCGCGACTTTAGCGAAACTTCATCTCCATTCAATGTTGCAATAAATAAAATTGAAGGTGATAAATTCTATGCTGTTACAACAAAACCATTAGCTATCGTTACTATGGGTGGTATTGATGTAAATACTAATTTACAAGTTTTAGACGAGGAAGGAAATGTTATTCCTGGTTTATATGCTGCAGGCGAAACTATTGGTGGTGTTTGGGGCAGATACATATCATCTGGTGTAGGTGTTATGGGGCCTATCGTATTCGGTGATATTGCAGGTGAAAAAGTTATGAGTGAAGCTCTTTCTACAGGCTACACAGTTACAGAAGCTACAAACATTCTTTCAGAAGATTTATTCATTAAAGAATCTACTAGTATGGAATTTGATTTCTCACTAGAAGGTGCAAAAGATGGAGATTATACTGCAACAGTTGATGGCCAAGAAGGTCCTATGGAAGTTAAAGTTTCTATTAAAGATGAAATTATAACAGCAGTTGAAATCGTAAGCCATATGGAAACACTTTCAATAGCACAACCAGCTCTTGATGCAATTCCAAGTGCGATAGTTGAAAACAATGATATAAATGTTGACACAATAGCAAGTGCAACACTTACTTCAACTCGTATAATGACAGCTGTTTTAGAAGCTGTTGAAACTGCTAAACAATAAAATTTAAAATGGTGAGCTATCTTGCTCACCATTTTTTTATATATAATTTTTTATAACTTTAAAAACTGATAATGCCAAAAATAATTTTAATAAATCTGGAATTATATAAGGCACTACACAAATAAAAAATGCACTTAATAAACTTTTTAAATCACTTGCATTTAAATAAACTCTTGAAAACCATAAAGCACCACAACCATAGCACACTATCTGCCCTACTATTAAATTTACAATAGTAAAAAAGCTCGTTTTCGGCAAAATCTTTTCTAGTAAGATATATGTAATTCCTTGAAGTAAAAATCCTATAATAAATCCCCCAGTAGCACCGAATATAGCAGAAATACCGCTACTAAAGCCTGCAAAAACAGGAAGCCCAAAAATTCCAAGAGCTATATAAATAAAAATACTTATACTCCCCTTTACCCCTCCTAAAATAAGAAGTGATAAAAAAACAGCAAAAGTTTGCATTGTAAATGGAATTGTAAAAGGTATGCTAATTAATGAAGAAATAATTATAAGTGCTGAAAAAAGTGCTATTTTAGTTAAATCGTTTGTTTTTAATATTGTTTTTGTTTTCATATTATTTCCTTATCTTTTAATTTAATTTTATGCTAATTTCACCTGATTTTAAAATTTCAATATCTCCATTTTCTTTTTTTACAACTAAGTGATTTTCTTTATTAATATCTAGAACTATAACTTTAATTTTTTCATTATTTTTTATTATATACACTTCTTTTCCTATTATAAAGCTATTATTTTTATATTCTTTATGAATATCTTCCTCATTAGAATTTAAAAATATATTTAAAAATTCATTTAATGTACTTGCAACTATTTTATTTCTAATATCTGTTTTTTTATTATTTAAAATATATCCAGCAGTATTTTCAATTTCTGATGGGAAATTATTTATTGGAGAATAAATATTAATCCCAATTCCAACTATTACACTTTCAATTTCATTATTTTCTACTGAAAAGGTTGCCTCTGTTAATATCCCACTCACTTTTTTATTATCTATAAAAATATCATTCACCCATTTTATAGCTGGATTTTTATCTGTATTATTTTTTATAGAACGACAAATACTTATAGCTGCTATACTAGTTATCAATGAGATTTTATTTACATCTTTTGGTTTTAAGATAAAACTAAAGTAAATTCCTGTATCACTTGGCGAATAAAAACTTCTTTGAAATCTTCCTCTTCCAGCCGTTTGACTTTTTGCAACTATTACTTTCCCTTCTAAAACACCTTCACTAGCATACTTTTTAGCAAGTGTATTAGTTGAATCAATTACATCAAAAACTTCTACATTAAAATATTCTTTATTGTCTAAATAGTTTTCAATCCCCTCTTTTGATACTATATCATTTTCTAAAATAAGCTGATACCCTTTATTTCTAACAGCATGAATTTTATATCCATCTTCCTTTAAACTTTCAACTGCTTTCCAAATTGAGTTTCTTGATAAATTTAAATCTTTTGCAAGCTTCTGCCCTGAAATATATTCATCTTTGTGTAAAAGTAGCTTTTCTAACACCATATTTTTAGTAGTAAAATTATTCAAATTATCACTCCTTTTTTATATTTTATCTTTTTTTATGTTAACATAATCATCACTCATTGTCAACTTATACACGTTTCAAGGTGACAATTATTTTTTTTATACATATTTTTTTAATAATATAGAGTATACAAAATATTAATGTATGTGTTATAATACAGCTATAAAGGTGGGATTATGTCGTTTTATTGTCCTGCCAGCTTTATTTTGAAAGGAGGAAAAACTTTGAATAAGAAAAATAAAATTTTGCAAAATGTTTTAACTTTTATTATTGTGTCAATATTATTCATTGCTTTTTATTTTCAAAATCAAAATAGGGTTATTACTCCAAGCGATATTTCTATATTTTTAATTTTGATTTTTTTAATCGGGTATATATGGAGTGTTAGAGATAAAAGTTTAAAAAATATTGAACATATAGCATATTATGATGAATTAACTGGCCTTCCAAATTTAGTGTGGCTAAAAAAACATATATCTACTACTTTAAATTCACATCCTAATGAAGAATTTGCTATTATAAAAATTGACATTGAAGATTTTAAAGCAATAAATGAACTTTATGATTTTGAAGTTGGAAACAATGTTTTAAAAGCTTTTGGTAAAACAGCTGCTAGTGTTGATGAGAAAACTTTTGTTATTGCAAGATGTGGTGTTGATGAGTTTATGCTGTTTTCAGGAAATAATTTTATAGCTGAACTTGATAGTAGAACTACACACTACGAAGCCTATTTTAAAAAAGTTGTTCCTGAAATTTCTAATCATCAACTTTATTTTAATTATGGAAGATATATTATACCAATTGGTGAAAATGATATTAACGATATTATAAATAAAGTAACGATAGCTCATAGAGATGCAAAAGCTATAAGAGATAATAGAATTCATGATTATAATGATAATTTAAAAAGAAAACTTCTTTCTAAAATTGAAATCACAAATAAAATGGAAAAAGCTTTAAATAATGGTGAATTTTATGCTTACCTACAGCCTAAATTCCGCTTATCGGATGATGAGTTAATTGGTGCTGAGGCTTTAGTGAGGTGGATAGATAAAAACAACAAAATAACTTTTCCAAACGACTTTATTCCTGTTTTTGAAGCAAATGGATTTATTATACATCTAGATTATTTTATTTTAGAATTAGTTTGTAAAACTATAAGAGATTGGCTAGATAAAGGCTATCCTATTATTCCTGTATCTGTGAATTTTTCTAGAGTTCATTTATCTAATTCAAATTTAGCCAACAATGTTTCAGATATAATAAATAAATACAACATCCCATCTAATTTAATTGAAATTGAATTAACCGAAACTGCTATTTTAGAAAATAAAGATGATTTAGATAAACTTTTACTTGATTTTGAAAAGAAAGAAATCTCAATTTCTATAGACGATTTTGGTGCCGGATATTCATCTTTAGGTCTTATAAAAAGCATCAAAGCCGACACTTTAAAACTAGATAAAAGCTTTTTAGATAACCCTGGTGATTCAAAAAGAGGAGAACTTGTTATATCTGGCATTGTAAGTCTTGCTCAAAGCCTTGATATGAAAATAGTGGCTGAGGGTGTTGAGGAGGAATCTCAAATCAAATTCCTAAAAAGTATAAATTGTGAATCTGCACAAGGATATTTTTATGCAAAACCTATGCCAATA
This sequence comes from uncultured Oscillospiraceae bacterium, assembly GCA_964369205.1. Lineage (GTDB taxonomy): Bacteria > Bacillota > Clostridia > Oscillospirales > Ruminococcaceae > RGIG3102. The sequence goes on from CAYJEK010000037.1 coordinate 19,755, forward strand.
AATGAATTTGAAGATGCTTATCTAAAAAAATAGTTTTATATTAAACTTAAAATATACACTATCAAATTTTGATAGTGTATATTTTTATTTACTTTACAATATTTATATATTTTGATAAACTTTTATTAATGATGCAACCATTTTATAAAAAAATTGTTATATATAGTGAAGGATGGTGAAGAAATATGAATGATGAAAATATAGTTGATTTATTTTTAAATAAAGATGAAAATGCGATAGTATACACGAAAGAAAAATATGGAATAAAATTAAATAGAATTGCTTATAATATACTTTTTAATAAAGAGGACAGCGATGAGTGCGAATCTGATACATATCTTGCTGCTTGGGGTGCTATTCCCCCAAAATCTCCAAAGACGTATCTATTCTCTTTTCTAGCAAAAATAATTCGTAATCTATCTATAAACTTATATAATAAAAGCCACACCCAAAAAAGAAATGCTAATATATACGAATTAACAAAAGAACTAGAAGAGTGTATCCCCTCTCCAAATGATGATTATTTAAAACTTGAGGAAAGTGATTTCACTTTACACCTAAACTCTTTTTTTAAAACCTTAAAAGATGATGATAGAAATATATTTATTTTAAGATATTGGTATTCATATTCTATAAAAGAAATTTCTTTTAAATATGGCATAAGCGAAAGTAAAACAAAATCGCTACTTTTTAGAACAAGAAATAAATTAAAACTTTATTTTAATGATAAGGGGGTTATTTTATGAGAGGCAAAGAATTTTTTGAAAAACTCACCGATATAGAAGATGAATTTATTATATCTGCAAATAATATTTCTAATAAAAAGAAAAAGATATATTTTAAATATATATCCATTGCTGCAAGCTTTTTAATTATAATTTTTTCTCTTTACTTTTATAATATAGAATTTTTATCTAATGATGAATCTTTTATTGAATTTTCTCCAAAAGATGAATCTCTTCCAATGCTAACTCTTGATAATAATTCTTCTGGCGGAATGGGATTTGAGGGATATATGGCTTATGATATTGATGAATTAATTAATGCAAACCCTTGGAATGAAGATTTAGATATAACTCATCTACCTGCTATAGAAAACACAAATTATCAAAATCAATTTGAAATTTTAGAAAATCCTGATTATGATTTAATGAGAGAAAAATTAATCGAAACCGCCACTATTTTAGGAATGGATATTGAGAATTTAGAAATTCAAGATAACGGTTACACCGAAGAAGAAAAATTAGAGGCTATGTATTATAGTTCTATGAGCCTTGATGATGTAGACATTGAACATATTGAAAGTTTAGGTCCAGAATGGGAGGTTGTTTATTTAGAAGATAATAGAGTTTATATAAATCCTAAGGGCTATTTTGATATACGATATTTTTTTGTAGAAGATGAAAACTATTATGTGATGGTTAATTGGATTAGTTTTATACAAATTAGGTTTAAAAATTCAGAAAATCATATCTCTTCAAATGAATATCCGCCTTATGATTTTTATTATAATAATATAGATAATATATTAAAAAATTATTCAAGCTTACTAGATATGGAAAACCCTACTGCTAATATACATCACGGAGATTATAATATTTATGCGCAGCAAATGTTTAGCCTTTCATTTTTTGATACTAGTGATGATATTATTACTTCTATGTTAAACTATGCTTTTAATCAAACTAGCTTTGGAATTTATGATAATTCAGAAGTTTCTATTATTAACAAAGACTATAACGATTTATCAAACATTATTGCTATGTACCCTATTATTTCTATAGATGAAGCACAAATTCTTTTAGAAAACGGATATTATTTAACTCATGCCCCTGAGCCTGAAAAAATTGATAGTAAATACATTAAAGATGTAGAGCTTGTTTACAGAAACACAAATTCAAGCAAAATTCATATTCCATACTATAAATTCTATGTTGAAGACACTGAATTTCAGCAAGGTGATTTAACAACTTATAGGGCTTTTTACGTTCCGGCTATAGAAAGCCAATATATAGCTGATATGCCATCTGTTATGGATATTGATTTTAATTAAAAAACTAGCTATACTCATAAATAAATTTTTTATCCTCTTTCTTACTATGCTTTTAAATGAAGTAAGATTGATATATTATTTTCTCTGTGTTATACTTTATTAATATAGTATTTATATATTAAAACAAAAACGAGATTATAAGAAAAAGAGGAATTATGTATTATTTTATAGCACTACTAATAGGCACACTTATTTCAATAATGATTG
>CAYJEK010000038.1:0-20510 GCA_964369205.1 uncultured Oscillospiraceae bacterium
TCGGTGCGTACTAATTCTTTACCTTGCTACAGAAAATAATTATTATCAAAAAAATAAAAAAGGCATGGCTTCGGCTGGGCCTTATAATTTTCAAAAAAGTGTTAGGCCTTACTTGACACAAGCGTGAGCGGAAGTCCTATCCCAAAAATTACTTAATTAATTTAACAAAACAAAAACCTATGTAGAAAATTTCTACATAGGTTTTTTATTAATTTTTAAAATATGTTTCATTAAATTCTTTTATGCTCATCGGCATTGCAAGCAGATAACCTTGGGCATATTCGCATTTTATATCTTCTAAGAATTTTAGCTGACTTTCATTTTCAACACCTTCTGCTATAATATTAGTGCCAACAGATTTTGCAATTTCTATAACACCTTCTAGCACTTTATTTGCTTTTTCATTCTCCTCGCTTTTAATTATAAAACTCTTATCAAATTTAATATTATTAGCGCCAAAATCTTTTATCGTTGAAATTGATGCATACTGTGCTCCAAAATTATCCACAGTAACTGTAAATCCTTCTTCCTTAAGTTCTGCAAACATTTTTTTAACGATTCTCTCATTATTTAAAAGAATTGTTTCAGGGATTTCTAATTCTATATATTTTCTATCTATTTCATATTTATTAATTATTTTAACTAATTCATTTATAAATTCTTTATCCTCAAAATGAACTCTTGATAAATTTATTGAAATCGGAACTAATTCCCAGCCATTATCGCGCCATTCTCTAATTGTTTTACACACTTTATCTATCATATATTTATCTAAATCTATCATAAATCCGTTGTGTTCAAATAAATTGATAAATTTATCTGGATAAATTTTATTTCCGTCTGCCTCTATCCATCTAAATAAAGCCTCTGCACCAGCAATTTTATTTTCCTTTAAATTAAATTTTGGCTGAAGATAGGTTTGGAATTCTCTTTTTAATAAAGCGGGCTCCATTTTTGAAGTAAGGGACGCATAGTCTTTAATTCTTTGCTTATATGTATCATCATAGTCCCATATTGCGCCATCTTTATTTAATTTTGATTGGGTGTGTGCCATACTTACCTTTGTTAAAATAGTGCTTATATCTTCTTCGCCTTTATCAATATAATATCTTCCATAATTAAATGTTATATTATATTTTGATATTTCTGGAACATACTGCTTGAATAAATCTTCATAAAAAGGAGTTATATCTTGCAGTGTTTCTAAAAGGCCATTGCCTGAAAACATTAAAAATTCATCTGCACTACTTCTTGCAAGCATATAGCTTTTTTCATCAACCATTGCAGCCGTTTTTGAAAAAGCTTTTAATACTTTATCTCCAATTTCAAATCCAAATATTTCATTTATAGATTTAAAATTATTTATATCCATTTTTACTGCTACAAACTGCCCCTCAGGATTTTCTTTTAGAGTTTTTGCTACATAATTTTTAAAATGCTCTAAATTTGGAAGCCCTGTTACCTCATCATAAAATGCTATTTTTTCTACTTCTTCTTTTTCTTCACTTGTTTTAAACATAAAAAACACACTGACAACTAGCACCCCTATAAGAGATATCATTGCAGTGGATATTAAAATCTTTTCCATACCGCTAGCGCCATTAAAAATATTTAAAAATTCTTTAAATGTGCTACTAGCAAATATTAAATATGTGCTGACAGCTACTACTATCATTATTAATAGCAAAATAAGTTTTTTAAATTTAATTGTTTTATTTATATTATACTGCATTGTCGACCTCTAATTTAGTAAATTATTTTAACTTTTAACTTTTTAAAATTATACCATTTTAAAGCCTTATATTCAATTAATATTATATTTGATAAGAAAAATTTTACATTTTGTACACTTTTATAAATACAAAATTCATAATTGTATCACGTGAGACATTTTTATTGACATTTTTTTATCGATATGCTATAATTTTACTGTTAAAAATATTTAATCTTATACATTATTAGGAGGCTATACTATGGAATATTTAGATATTTTATTAAGCATTGACCAATCCGAATTTTTAAAAGGTACAAAATTTAACGAAGAAGACATCACAGTAACAAATTTTAAAAAAGGCGATATTATTTATGATGAAATTAATGGTGTATCGTCTATAGCGCTTATTCATAAAGGCGAAGTTAGTGTTTTATTCACAGGGGATGATGATAAAAAAATCACCATCAACACTCTAAAGCCCGGCAGCTGTTTTGGGATAAGCAATTTATTATTTAAGCATAAGCTTGATACAACTCTTGAATGTAAAGGCGATGTTACAATTATTTATATTCCAAAAGAGATTGTTGTAAAAGCTATGGAATCTGATGCAAAACTTGCAATGAGATATGGAGCTCACTGCAATGAAAAAATTAGTTTTTTACTAGGTAAGATAGAATTTTTCACTATCCATAATGCAAGAGAAAAATTCATTAAATATCTCCTAGATAATAAAAACGGCGACGGGATTGTTTCACTTTCTTCAACAAGGGAAAATTTAGCCCTTGATATTGGAATTAGCAGAGCTGCTTTATATAGAGAATTAAAGCACTTTCAGGAACTATCTTTTATTTCTTTAAATAAAGCGAGCATACTTATTAATAATGAGAGTGAGCTTTATAATATATTAAACCAATACAACAAGTAAAAAGGAAAAGGAATTTATGAAAAAACTATCATTACTACTTTTAAGCGCAATTTTATCGTTTTCAATGCTAACAGCTTGCTCTAACACAGGCGCTGAAGAAACAACAACCCAAACTACTGAAACTACTACACAAGCACCTGAAATGACACCTGCTCCAGCTGTCGATGTTAAAGTGGCTGTTTTAAAAGGGGCAACTGCTATGGGTATAGCACAATTTATGGATGCCAATGAAAAAGGCGAAATAACAGATAATAACTACACATTTGATATTTTCACAGATCCTGCTGAGGTTACAGCACTTTTAGCAAAAGGCGAAGTTGATATCGCTGCTATTCCTGCAAACCTTGCAAGTGTTTTATACAATAATACTGATGGCGCAATTCAAGTAGTTGGAATAAATACTCTTGGTGTTCTATACATCGTGGAAAATGGCGAATCTGTTACTTCTATTGAAGATTTAAAAGGAAAAACTATTTATGCAACTGGTAAAGGGGCAACTCCTGAATACTCATTAAGATACATCTTAGAGCAAAACGGAATTAACCCTGACACAGATGTTACTATCGAATGGAAATCTGAAGCGGCTGAAGTTTTAGCTTCAATTTCTGCTACTGATAATGCTATAGCTATGCTTCCTGAACCATTTGTGAGCACTGCAAAACTACAAAACGAAAATTTAAGAGTTGCCCTTGATTTAACACAAGAATGGGATGCCACTCAATTAGATAGCGAAACTCCTTCAACACTTGTTACTGGTGTATATGTTGTAAGAAAAGAATTTGCACAAGAAAATCCTTCTGCTGTAGAACAATTCACTTTTGTTAATGCTAAAAACTCTGTTGATTTTATGAATAGTAATCTTGACGAAGCCGCTATTTTAGTTGCAAAGTATGAAATAGCTTCTGAGGCTGCTGCAAAAAATGCTATCCCAAATTGTAATCTTGTTGTTATAAGCGGAGATACTATGCAAAGTAATCTTTCAGGATATTTAGAAGCTTTATATAATCAAAATCCTGCATCTATAGGTGGCACTTTACCAGGTGAGGATTTCTACCTAAATTATGCAAAATAATAAAGAAAAAGTTAAACTTTGGGCTGTGGCTGTCTTATTAATAATATGGCAGCTCACCGCGCAAATAATAAATCAAAGAATATTAATCGTCTCACCACTAGAAGTGATAAAAAGACTCTCTGAGCTTTTTATTACCTCTAGTTTTTGGCTTTCAATAAGCTATAGTTTTTTTAGAATAACTCTTGGGCTTTTAATAGGAATTATTTTAGCAATAATTTTTGCTATCCTTTCATATAAATACACCTTTATAAAAGATTTACTTCACCCTTTTATAATTACTATAAAATCAATTCCTGTGGCATCTTTTGTTATTTTAGCCTTAATATGGTTTTCTTCAAAAAATTTAGCTGTACTAATAAGTTTTCTAATGGTTTTCCCTATTATATACACAAATGTTTTAGAGGGAATTTTAAACACTGATAAAAAGCTTTTAGAAATGGCAAAGGTTTTTAAAATAACAGGGCTTAAAAAAATAAGATATATATACTTTTTTAAAGTTTATCCTTTTTTCATTTCTGGTATAAAAGTGTCGATTGGCCTTGCTTGGAAATCTGGAATTGCCGCTGAAGTTATAGGAATTCCTGATAATTCTATTGGCGAAAATCTATTTAATTCAAAAATTTTTCTAGATACAGCCTCCCTTTTTGCCTGGACTGTTGTAATTGTTATCATTAGCACTTTATTTGAAAAATTATTTATATATTTATTAGATAGATTTTATAAAAAAATGGAAGAGGTGTGATTTTTATAAAAACTTATATTGAACTAAAAAACATTAATAAATCCTTTTTAGAAAACAAGGTTTTAGAAAATTTTAATGCAAAATTTCCAATAGGTGAAAAAAGCAGCATTATGGCGCCTTCTGGAAAAGGCAAGACAACTATTTTAAATATTCTTTTAAATCTTACTCCTATTGATAGTGGCGAAATTATAGGAATTTCTGATAAAAAAGTATCTGCTGTTTTTCAAGAGGATAGATTAATAGATAATTTAAGTGCCTTAAATAATATTTTAATTGTTTCAAGTTTTAGTAAAGAAGAGGTGTCTTTTGGGCTAAAAGAGATGGGACTTTCTGATTTTATAAATTCGCCCACTGCCCTTCTTTCTGGCGGAATGAAGAGAAGAGTGGCAATTTTAAGGGCGCTTTTTTCTGATAGCGATGTTTTAATATTTGATGAGCCTTTTAAAGGGCTTGATGAAGACACTAAAAATATTATTTTAGAAGTGGTTAAAAAGTATTCTATTAATAAAACTCTAATCCTTGTAACTCACATAAAAAAAGAGGCTGAGGATTTAGGCTGCACTTATAATATCACTTTGTAATATTAAGAATTTAAATTTTATTCTCAATTCTCTTACATATGTACATATATTATCAAAATATTCATAATTTATTAAAATTTACACAGCATATCTGCCTTTACGAAGATATTTTTTTATGATATAATGTTACATATTATTAGACCTAATCATTATATCAAAGGGGATTTTATGCCAAAACAAGAATTTAAACCTGGAAATATGCTTTATCCTCTGCCCGCCGTTATGGTTAGCCTTGGTGATGAAAATGAAAAAAATATAATAACTATTGCATGGACTTCCACCATATGCACAAATCCTCCTATGGTGGGTATTTCTGTTCGTAAAAATAGACATTCTTATAAAATTATTGAAAAAACAAAGGAATTTGTAATAAATTTAACCACGAAGGATTTAGCTTTTCAAACTGATTATTGCGGAGTAAAATCTGGAAAAGATGTGGATAAATTTAAAGAGATGAAGCTTACAGCTGCTCCCTCTAATAAATTAAAATATGCACCCATTATTTATGAGTGCCCTGTAAATATAGAGTGTGAGGTTTTTGAAATAAAAGAGCTTGGCTCACACGATTTATTTTTAGCTAACGTTCGAAGTGTTCAAGTTAGCGATGAGTATATGAATGAAAATGGAAAATTTGAATTGAATTCAGCTAATTTACTCATTTATTCTCACGGCGAATACCTCTCTTTAGGCGAGAGTATTGGAACATTTGGATATAGTGTAAGAAAAGATAAAAAGAAAAAGAAATAAAATTTGTAGAAAGGAAAATGTATAATGGATTTAATGTGGATGTTTGCTGGCACACTTGTTTATTTTGTGTATCAAATTAAAATATTTCTTTATGCCTCTAAAATACTAGAAGAGCCTTATAATAACATAGCTTTATTTATACTTTTTTCTACAGTAAACACAGTATTTTTAACGATTTATTATGCCGTTAATGCTCCTCATTCATTATTTTATACTGTAGCACTCATCGTTTTAGCCTTTGAATTTATGATAATTTCAAAGGCTAATATGCTTCAAGCATTCACGGGTGCATCTGTTTTCTTATTAAATATTGCGCTTGTACATGTGCCAACAACTATTATTTATTCAAAAATCAAAGGATTTTTCCCTTTATATGCAATCCAAAACACAACTCATAGAAGCAAAGTTCTTCTTATTTCTTGTGTAATTTTAATTTTACTTGTTTTATTAGTTGAGAGAGTTTTATCTGCCGTTGATATTAAAAGAATAACAACAGCTGGAAAATACACTGCAATGCTTTTTTTTACAACATATACAGCTTTACTTTTTGTAAGTGCTCACTCATATTTTGTAATAACTACAGATAATTATCCCGAGCAATTATACTATACAGTTTTAATTTCAGCATTTATCGCTTCTATATTCTACTATATTTTTATATACAACATCCTATTAATAAATGCATCTTTATATAAAAGATATTCGGATACTGCAAAAGAAGAGCAAGAAAAAATTCTTGAAACAAAAAGAAAGATTTCGGATAAAATTGAAAGAGACTCTCTAACGGGTATTTACAGCAGAAGATATATTATAACAACTCTTGAAGAACTTTTAAAAGATGAGGAATCTGTATTTTCAATTTTATTCGTTGATGTAAATGGCTTAAAGCAAACAAATGATACATACGGACACGAGGCTGGCGATAGATTAATTGTAAAAGTAGGGCTTGCTATCTCTCATTCTATTCGCGATGATGATTTTGCCGCAAGAATTGGCGGAGACGAATTTTTAATAGTTTTAAGTAATACAACAGATGAAATAACACAGGTTGTAACGGATAGAATTAATGAAAATATCGCCATTCAAAATGAAACGGAAGACTTTTTAATTTCTGCTAGTATTGGTTCTTTATTAGTTGATAATGAAACGAAAAAAGGCGGTGTTAATCTACTTCTTGCAAAAGCGGATGATTTAATGCGCCAAAATAAAGAAAAATTCTACACCAAAGTTTCTAAATAAAGCTTTCCAATTTTAAAATAAAAAAACTCTAAAGAAAGGACTTATAGTGATTATGAATTCAACTATTATTTACATAGCTCTTGTTATATCTTTTACCCTATATCATATTAGCTATTTTTCATTTACTTGTTATATTTTTGAAAAAAATAGTCGCAGCGTTTTATTTGGAGTTTTAACAGGGATTATAAATCTCAGCTTTTGGATTTTATATGCAAACAGCCATTTTTTAGGAGCAGAGCATCTTGCGATGATTTCCTTTTTAATCCTACTCTTTTTTGAAATTAAAGTGGTTTTTAAGGTTTCTAATTTATATGCTTTATTTATATCACTAGCTTTTACTATTAATACTTTTACTAAGAGAATGATGGTTTTATCAGTTCTTGCTATAATGCATGATATGAGCTTTATTCAAGCCGCATCAAACATGGATTTCCATTATTATTCTTTAATTCTCTCTTTCACGCTTTCTTTATCAACAATAGCTTTCTCAAGAAAGAATTTAAAGAGAATCCATTTAGACACTATTTTATCCGACAGACAAAATATGGTGTTCGCTACAACAGTATTATCTTTATTCACTATATCTATTTCGATATTTGATATAATTGGAACTAATGTTTCAAGCGAAATTGTTTTATTAAATTATCACTACTTCGTTTTAGGGCTTGTGAGCCTTTTAGGTTTTGGAGTTGTTATTATTTATGCTTACTTTTTAGCTGAGCTTCGATTAAATGTTGAGGATTATAATAGAATTTCTATTGAAAACTCTCAGCAAGAAGAAGTTCTTAAAAGGCTTGAAACAGAAGCATCAACGGATTTTTTAACAGGACTTCAAACAAGAGATTTAGCGGATAGCTTAATTAATACATATGTAGCTGAAAAAGAGAAATTTTTTATCACCTTTATGGACATGGATGGACTAAAAATCGCAAATGATAATTATGGCCATGACGAGGGAGATTTTTATATAAAAGCTGTTGCAAGAATTTTAAGCCGTGAATTTCAAAATGAATTAGTGTGTAGGTATGGTGGCGATGAATTTATTATTATCGGCTCTTACAAAAGTGAGGCTGATATTCATATGAAAACACTTAAATGCTATAATAAGATTTTAAATATTCAAAACACTTATAGTAAGCCTTACGAGACTTCTATAAGCTACGGAACAGTGTTTGCAACTTATACAAACACTCTGCCTGCAGAAAAACTAATAGCAATTGCAGACCAAAGAATGTATATATTTAAAAAAGATAATAATAAGAATAGAAAAAGATAAAAGGATGGCTTATAAGCCATCCTTTTTATTTTTCTTTAGCATATGCGAGTTTATCTTCGTCTTTCTTTTTAACGTTTTGATATAAAACCCCGCAAACAATACTTGTTAGTGGAATAGATAATAAAATCCCAAAACTGCCGGCTAGTGCTTGCAGTATTTCTGTTGTAACAAGTTCGGTATTAAATGTAAAATTTGTAGGGTTTGTGGAGGCGAAAAGTAGCATTGTTAAAACTAGTGATGAGCCTATATATGCAAGTACTAGAGTGTTCGCCATAGTTCCTAAAATATCTCTTCCTATAACAAAGCCTGATGAAGTTATTTCTCTTGCTTTTAAATTTGGAGCATTTTCTTTTAATTCATATAATGAAGAAGAAAGCGATACTGAAACGTCCATAATTGCGCCTATTGCACCTATTGTCATCATTGCAAACACAACTGCCCTTAAATCTATAGGATTTTCAGGTGAAAGCGCATTTAGGTATAATGAGTCTTGGTCTACAAGGCCTGTGATATTTAAAACATTTGAAAATACAACGGCTATACTTCCCGATACAACAACACCGCTCATACATCCAATTATAGAAGCTAAGCTTTTTCTTGAAAAGCCATTTATAATTAAAAGTGTCATAAATATTATATAAACACTAGTAACTACAGTCCAAAAATAGATATCCCCACCATTTAATGATGCCGGGATAAACACCCAGAAAACAGCTAAAACCGTGAGAGATAATGAAACTAAAGTGTTAACACCTTTCATTCTGCCAAACAGCACTATTAAAATAGCAAAAACTATGCCCAGTAGTAATAAAGAATTAAATCTTGAATACTCTGCGAACATAAATTCTATTTCTTCCATTGCAGGATCTGGGTTTTCAACGATAATTATTTTATCCCCAACTTCGCCCGCTATAACATTTCCATTATAAACATCGCTTATCGGCTGAACTGCATTTGTGATTGTTCCTTTTCTGTATCCATCTAAAATTTCAATTTCAAAAAGCAGTATCTGTGTTCCAGAATCAAATCCATCATAAACTATTTCATCATAATTTTCATCCACAATACTTAGTATTTCCGCTTCATATGCTGCTGTATATGGATCCGCTGCATTTGAAAGTGAAGATGAATTATCCTCTGCTATCCCTTTAAGTATTAGTAAAGCGACAACTGATAAAAAAACTATAAATATATATTGAATTGTTTTATTTTTTAGCATTATATCCCCTTTTTTAATTGTATTAGCCTTTATTATAAACAATATCTTTCTCTATTGCAAACGAATAAAGAATATTTCACAATAAATTTTCATTTCACAATTCAGCCTTTTTGTACAGAAATAAACTAGTATTATCATATTTGATAATACTAGTTTTACTTTATATAAATATAATTATAAAAACCCTATTTTATTATCAATAACCCTTAGCAAAATCCTGCCTCGCAAAGCTTGTTGTATATCTCTTGTCTATGATTATTATCACGAGTTTCAATAACTAAGTTCACCTTGCAATACCCTATTTTACTATTTTCATCATTTCTAAAATGAGTTATATCTAAAATATTCGCACCCATATTTGAAACAAGATTTAAAAACTGTGTTAAATTACCTGGTTTATCAATTAGCTCTGTTGAAATTTGCGAAATTCTTCCTGTGTAAGTAAGGGCAGAATTTAATAATTTACTCATAACAGAAATATCAATATTGCCGCCTGATACGATGCAAACTATTTTTTTATAGTCTTTTGATTTTACTTTATTTGCCATTACAGCCGCACAGCTTAGCGCCCCTGCCCCTTCTGATACTACTTTATGTCTTTCTAAAAGTGTTAGCATACTAAGGGCAATTTCCTTTTCACTCACCGTTACAGCATCATCTAAATACTCAGATAAAATACTAAAAGAGATATCTCCTGGATTTTTAACTGCACATCCATCTGCTATCGTGTTGCAGTAATCTGTTGAGGTTAATGTTTTATTTTTAAAAGATTTTACAAGGGCATCCGCTCCTTCTGATTGCACTCCTATCACCTTGCAGCTAGGCTTTAACTGCTTTATTGTGTATGCAATTCCAGCGCAAAGGCCACCACCACCCATAGGAACCACCACACAATCAACATCTGGCATTTCTTCTAATATTTCAAGAGCTAAAGTTCCTTGTCCGGCTATCACATATTCATCATTATATGGATGAGTAAAGGTGTAGGAAAATTCTTGTTCTAATTCCTTTGCTTTTTTATAGCTATCATCATAAACCCCGTCAACTAAAACTACGTCTGCACCATATCCACGAGTTGCTTCTATTTTAGTTAGCGGTGCTGATTTTGGCATACATATTGTTGATTTAACTCCCATTTTAGTTGCGGCAAGTGCCACTCCTTGGGCATGGTTTCCAGCAGAACACGCTATTATCCCCTTGTTTTTTTCATCCTGTGTTAATTTACTTATTTTATAAGTTGCCCCGCGAACTTTAAATGAGCCTGTTTTTTGAAGGTGTTCGCATTTTACATATGCATTCTCAGCTATTTTTGTGGCAGAGACTATTGGTGTATTTACAATTTCATTTTCTATAATAACCTCTCTTGCCTCTTTTACCATATCTAAATTCAGCATTATAAAACTCCTTTGTATTATTTAATATATTTATTATAACATATAGATTTAAAAATAAAATAAGAATACGAAAGATTTTATATAGCCAGATACACAAAAATATTAAGATAATATAAGCAAAAGCACTAATTGACAAAATATAAATAAGATAGTAGAATAAAATTAAGAATATACATATATAAATTAAGGTTTACGCCTTAAAACAACCAATTAAGAAAGGATTATTTTTATGATTATAACAACTACAAACACAGTAGAAGGAAGAGTAATAAGAGAGTATAAGGGGATAGTTTTTGGAGAAGTTATCACTGGTATTAATGTTTTTAAAGATATTGGAGCCGGGCTTCGAAATGTTTTTGGCGGAAGAAGTGCAGGATATGAAAATGAGCTTAGCACTGCAAGAGATGAAGCTTTAAAAGAGCTTCGTGAAAGAGCTGCAGCACTTGGTGCTAATGCCGTTGTTGGTGTTGATGTTGATTATGAAGTTTTAGGGGCTGATAATGGTATGCTTATGGTTTCAGTTTCAGGAACAGCAGTAATCGTTTAAATTATTTATAAAAACTTCGAGAGGAATGGTTGCAATTATGGAAAAAATGATTAAATCTTTTGATGGCACAAACCTTTTTATGAAAACAGACATCCCAAGTGATGCAAAAGCTATCCTTGTTATGGTACACGGATTATGCGAGCATCAAGGCAGATATGATGGTATGGTAAAGCTTTTAAATGAAAATAAGATAGGCACATATCGTTTTGATCATCGTGGGCACGGAAGAAGCGAGGGGACAGAAACTCATTTAACTACTTTTAACGAACTTTTAGATGATACAAATATTTTAGTTGATATCGCACTTTTAGAAAACTCTCACCTACCTGTGTTTTTACTAGGTCATAGTATGGGCGGATTTACAGCTAGCTTATATGGCGCAAAATATAAAGATAAAAACTTAAAAGGAATTATCACTAGCGGTGCTTTAGTAAAAGATGAATTCGGACTAATAGCAAATGCACCAAAAGGCCTTGATGTTTTAACTCCTTTTCCGAATGAACTTGGAGATGGAGTTTGCAGTGTGAGAGAAGTTGTTGAGTGGTATGCAAAAGATCCATACAATAAAAAATCTTTCACCGCAGGACTTTGCTATTCTATAAATGATGGTGTTGAATGGTTTAAAAATACTGTGAGTGATTTTACTTTCCCTATTTTAATTCTGCACGGCGAAAAAGACGGCATTGTTAGCGAAAAAGATAGTATTTTCTTATTTAAAAATATCGCTTCAAAAGATAGACAACTAAAAATTTATGGCGAAGTATTGCATGAAATTTTTAATGAATACATAAAAGAAGAAGTTATTTTAGATGTAGTAAACTGGATACATAATAGACTGTAAATTTTAAAAAACCGCCAATGGCGGTTTTTTTATTAATACAATTTTACTAAATTATTAACAAAAAATACATTGTTAAATTTTGGCATAAGTTTTTTGGTGAAACTCAATAACAGACACCTTTATTCATAATATATCTATACAAAATTACTAAAATAGTGTAGAAATATTATTAATTTAATGATACAATATAAATGTAAAACAAGCTAGTTTTTATTGATAAGAAGTATCTTTTATCTAGTATCGAAAGGAAGGGTATTTTAATGAAAAGATATACCGAAGTAACTCGAAACATAACATATGCACTTTACGCTTTAATAATTTCTGCAGTTTTATTTGTATCATTTGGTGTTTTAGCAAGCTCATTGTTCACACTAGCACCTTTAATGATTGGCACTATGATAATATCGGGGTTGTCGATGTACCTATACACAACTATTGATATTTCAAAAGAGTCATCAATCCAAGATGTTAAAGGGCAAATCCTATCAGCATTAATACTATCAGGCACAGCAGTAGCTCTTGTGGTGTACTCCGCTTTTAATAGCTTTAATACAGGCGCTATATCCCTTGTGGTATTCTTAGTTTTAATTATGGCAGTAAGAGGATTATTCACCTTTAGAAAGCATTTTAAAGAAGGATTTATTTAAATAATTTATAAAAAATAAATAGCTTAAAATACACACTTATATTTAATATAAGTGTGTATTTTTTATTTATTGACTATTATTTTAATATATGCTAAATTTTTTTAAATAAGAAAAAATATTTATTATTAAAAGGAGTTATATTATGCCATATATTGATATCGGAACTTATGAAGGATTTATTCCTGAAGAGAAAAAAGAAGAACTAGCAGAAAAAGTGAGAACTTTAGTTGCAAAAGAAATTAGCAGAGCTGAGGGAACTTTTGTGGTAACTCTAACAGGTGTTCCTCAAGAGGAATGGAAAGACTATGTGCAAAAATTAAAAGAAGAAAAAGAAGTTGTTTTAGATTTTGATAAAACTAAATTATAAACTTGCATAAATTAAAAAGCTTAGTAGCTGTAAAATACAGCCACTAAGCCTTTTTTATATTTATTTACATAAAAAGTTGCAGGATAATTTGTATTAGACAAACAGCTATAAACAGCAGTATCCCAAGATTTAAAACTGAATCTTTTATCGTGATTTTTTGGCCTTGTTTACTATAATTTATGTATGCTTTAAATGTTTTTATATTTTTAATAAAGGCTATAATTCCGCCTATTATTAAACCAAAAACTAAAATATTAAATAATGCGGCTGGAAGCATAACTCCCATATTTTGCATAACAAACTCTGTGTAAGCCTCGCTCGCAGAATCCATTAAAGATAATTCATCCACTAATGCTAAATACTCATCATTCATAAAGAATGCAGCTATTGAGCCCACTGAATTCACCATCATATGAATTATTATGCAGTATTTTATTTCCCCATAATTTAAGTATACATAAGCTAAAAGCATTCCTAAGAAAAATGCATAGAAAAACTGATTCGCATTAGCATGAAAAAGGCCAAACATCAGCCCTGAAATAAAAATTGCAGGTGTGTTTCCATATGGGTGCAGCCTATCTAATATAAATTTTCTAAAAAATATTTCCTCGAAAATAGGCGCTAGGATAACGGCTAGTAAGATAGCTGTAAAAGGCGAAATTTGTGTCATTACATCAAGGATGATGTTATCAACTGAATCACTTTTAAAGCTAGAAATAATCCCCGTAAATGAAAGCCCTATAAGATTTCCAACTATCATTAAAAAGTAGCTCGATAAAAATATTGAGATAAATCTTTTAGTGTTTAATTTAACTTTTGGTATTGGCACAATTTCTTTATTCGGAACAGCCATTGTAAAATACAATAAAATAGTTGCAACTATATAGAATGAACTCGTTGTAATAATAACATTTAAATTAAGATTATCGCGAATTAAAGGAAGATCAGAAAATAAAATTCCAATAAGTGTTTGAACAATAATAACTAAAACAGTCATCACTGTGTAAATAGTTCCAAGTTTTGAAAACTCTTTTTTATAAGCCATATGTAATTAGGTGTCCTTTCGCTGTTAATTATTAAAAAGTATATCGGATAAATCGGCAAAGTTTTTTAAAGTTAGTTGTTCTGGACGAATTAATTTATTTAAATTTAATTCTTCTAATGCCTTATCAATCACATCTTTTTTAATAGAAAGTCCTGCAGACACTCCATTTGTTAGAGTTTTTCTTCTTTGATTAAAGCCTGCTCTTATTAATGAAAACATATTTTTTTCATTTTTTGGGCTAACGTTTTTATTTTCTAAAATATCAAGCCTTATAACACTACTCGTAACTTTTGGTGGCGGATAAAAACTGCCTGGTGAAACATTAAAGCAGATATTAGGCTGGCTATAATATTTTACAGCAAGGCTAATAGCGCCAATATCCCTTGTGCCTTCTTTTGCACAAATTCTAGTGGCAGCTTCCTTTTGCACCATAACAGTGATGTTTTTAATCGGCAAATTTTCTTCTAGAAGCTTCATAATAATAGGGCTAGTTATATAATATGGAAGATTTGCACACACAACTACATCCATACCAGAGAATTCTTCTTCTATAAGTTTTTTTAAATCTGTTTTTAAAACATCTTCATTTATAACTTTAAAATTATCAAATTCACTTAAAGTTTCCTTTAAAACTGGCATTAACCCCTTATCAATTTCAACAGCCACAACTTTTTTTGCCGCTTTACATAATTCTTTTGTTAAAACTCCTATACCTGTTCCAATTTCTAAAACACCGATACTCTCATCAATTTCAGCCGCATCAACTATCTTTGGGCAAATTCCAGCATTCACAATGAAATTTTGTCCAAAGCTTTTTTGAAATGCAAACCCATGACGGCTCGCCAAATCTTTAATATAGGATAAATTCGTTAACTCTTTACTCATTTGGCACAAATTTTGTAAATGCGTGAGGCATTAATTCTATCGGAGTATATTCATTATAAGCCCCATTTTTTCCAGCCACTATAATAGGAGTTGAGTTTAAATCTTTGCAAAATTCAGCTATAACTTGTCTGCAAGCGCCACAAGGAGCTGAATCTCCTGGCTCATCTGCTGCAACAACTGAAAGCGCCACAAAGGTTTTGCACCCTGCTGCCACCATATTAAAAATCGCTGTTCTTTCCCCACAAACAGTGAGTCCGTATGAAGCATTTTCTATATTACAGCCTTTGTATATAACTCCATCTTCTCCTAAAACAGCCGCTCCAACTCGAAACTTTGAGTATGGTGCATATGCTTCTTTTTGCCCTTCTAGTGCGGCATTAATAAGCTCTTTTCTTTTTTCATCAGTTAATATCATAAAAATAATTCCTTTCAAAATTTATCTAAAATATATTATATCACAATTTCTAAAAATTTTCATTGATTATTTTATTATTTTAATTTAAAATAAGTATAAATTGTAAATAACAAATGGAAAGGCTTATATACTATGAGAAAAAGCAAAGAAAACTACTACTTAGATATTGCCCAAATGGCATTATCAAGAGGCACTTGCCTTAGAAGAAACTATGGTGCAATCATCGTTAAAAATGATGAAATCGTATCCACTGGCTATACTGGCGCTCCAAGAGGAAGAGAAAACTGCCTTGATTTAAATAGATGCATAAGAACAGAACTTAATATCCCAAGGGGAGAAAGATACGAAGTTTGCAGAAGTGTTCATGCAGAAGCTAATGCAATTATTTCAGCCTCAAGAGAAAAAATGCTCGGGGCAACTTTATATTTATGCGGAATTTCTATGAGTGATGGAAAATATGTAGAAAACACAAATAGCTGTACTATGTGTAAAAGAATGATTATAAATGCAGGTATAAAAACAGTTATTATCCGTGATGATGAAGAAAACTATCGCACGATAGATGTTTTTTTAGAATGGGTAGAAAATGATGAATCCCTACAAGGTGTTTTTAATTATTAAAAAAAAGAGTTTGATTTTTTCAAACTCTTTTTTTATTAAACTTTATATTTTAATATAGCTTCTTCCATTAATTTTACTTCAACACCATTATCTCCTGTATACTTATCTGTTGTAAGTGCACTTAAAAGTGTTTTTATTGTATTGTAAGATATAGTTTTGTGTAAAATAGGATTTACCCCTTTACCAGAAAGCACAACCGTTGAATCAACAAGGCCTGATTTTACTTTCTCTTCTTTAAATATATCTTTTAAAAATTTAATGCTCCCTGCATTTTCAATAACAGGACTTTTAAATTCTATTCTTTTATTATCTATAATCTGAACCCAGTTTTCTGCTGCATATTCAGCATAAATATCGCCATTTTTATCAACAGATTTTATAGCTAAACACCCAAAATATCCTATAATAATCGCATCAAAAGAATATGTTTTCCCATTAAATGTTAAGTTTGTTTTTTCTAAAAGAGTGAAATCTTTTAATCTTGTGTGTCTTTTAAGCGCTGCTAAAAGAGATGCTGTAGCCTTGCTATCACTTTCGCTTTTTAATCTTTTCTTACCAAAAACATTAAAGCTTTGTCCGTATATAAGTA
This sequence comes from uncultured Oscillospiraceae bacterium, assembly GCA_964369205.1. GTDB lineage: Bacteria > Bacillota > Clostridia > Oscillospirales > Ruminococcaceae > RGIG3102. The sequence goes on from CAYJEK010000038.1 coordinate 16,867, forward strand.
ATGCGAATGCTATCGTTAGTACAAGAACTAATGCGATTGTTATAAATGATGCCATATCATAACCTAGAATTGTTTGTGTTTCCAAAGTTGTTTCCTCCAAAATAAAATACTTTAATTATTATATCAATTATATTATAAAAACTCAAGGTTTATAATTAAAATCCTTGGTATAAAAAATTCCCCGAAGAGCCAAAGCCACCACTATTCATTATAAATCCTGCTAAAGTAAACATGATAAGAGTGTAGTAGCATAGAAATCTAGTGCTTGTTTTCATAGATGAAAATGCTGTTGTAAGGCATTTTCCTTTTAATTTAAAGTAGCGATATAAATCCATATTAATTAATATAACAAGCCCTAAAAAGCAAAATGCCATATAGCCGTAAATTAAAAGCGGAGTTGAGTCAAAGCCATTTGCAATGCTATTAATTAGCTGATTTAAAAAATCTGTTAGACTAAAATTTACAAATAATTTTGATATATAAGTAAATGCATTTTCTAAACTTTTACTTGCAAAGAATATATATGAAAATGTTACTAGAGAGAATGTAAATGCAGTTTTTCCAAAGAATTTTAAAAACTTTGGCTTTTTATCTGGCTTTTTATAATACTTTCTTAGTAAATCTTCCCCTATTCTAAAAATAGCATGACACAGCCCCCACACAACAAAAGGCCAAGTGTTTCCGTGCCATACACCACTAGTTAAAAATACAATTGCTATAGCTGTTAAAACAGGTGGTTTTTCAAAAAATTTGCCTATTAAAGGGATTTTTTTCATTGGATTTTCCCAAACAAACGGCATAAAGATATAATCTTGAAACCAAGATGATAAAGAGATATGCCATCTTGCCCAAAAGCCCGACATATTTTGAGAAAGGTATGGAGTGTTAAAGTTATCAATTATTTCAATTCCAAAAATTTTTGCTGTTCCCCTTGCTATATCGCTATAGCCTGAAAAATCAGCATAGAGCCAGAAAGAATATATAATCGCTGTAAAAATCAGCATTATTCCTGAATATTCATCTAAATTAGAGTGAACTTCGCTTATAAATTTTATTAAAATATCTGCAACAGCTAATTTTTTAAAATAGCCAATAGCCATTAATTGTAAAGCTGTAACAGTTCGATTTTCACTAAATTCTATATCCTTTTTAAGCTGTGGTATTATAGTGTTTGCCCTTGAAATTGGCCCAGAAGTTACATAGGCAAAAAAAGCAAGATATAAACTAAAATCAATAAAATTTTCCTCTGCGCTTATCTTTTTTAAATAAATATCTATTAGATAGCTAAGCGACTGAAAGGTAAAAAATGAAACACCAAGAGGCAGTAGCCAGCTAATAGCGCCACTCGCCGTTTCTACTTTAACTAAGTTATTCAAAAACTCAGGCAGAAAATTAGAGAAAAAAGCATAGTACTTAAAAACAAGTAGCAAACCTATATTAGAAAAAAGACTAAAAATAAAAGTTATTTTTCTTTTTTTATCCTCGCTTTTATGTATTAATTTCCCTAAATAAAAATTCAAAACACTCATTATCGGCAGAATAAAAAATAATCTTACCTCAGAAAAAACATAAAAAAAGTAGCTTACAAATAATAGATAAGCATTTTTATATTGTTTTGGAATTTTAAAATATAATAAAGCTACTATCGGCAAAAATAATAAAAAGTTTGTCGAGGTAAGGCTCATAAAATTTAAATCAGTTGTCATATCGTCCTCATTTTTTAAAATATATAGCTTATTATATCAAAAAAAGCTTTGATTTACAAGGCGAATTTATGATATAATATCTTATTATAATTAATAAAAATAATATATGATAAAGGAAGTATTAAATGGTAAGTCAATTTGGAATAGTAATTGCATTTTGTGTTTTTGCATTTGTGTTTTATAAGTATGCAGATGTTTTAAAAAAATTAAATATAAAAGCTGAGTATTTACTAATATTTGTTTTAGTGGCAGGATTATTATATCGAGTGTTTTTATCTCCTGACACTGGATTTAAAACAGATATAAGCTTATTTGCTTATTGGTCAAGTCAGGCGGGTGAGCTTGGCATGTTTGGAATTTATGATGCTGGATTTTTCCTTGATTATCCCCCTGGATATATTTACGTATTATATTTTACGGATTTAATCGTTAACATTTTTAATATTTCCACCGAAAGCGGAACTTATATTGCGCTTTTAAAAATGCCAGCAATGCTAGCTGATTTAATTACGGCTATACTTATTTATTTTATAGCAAAAAAATATCAAAGCTCTTATAAAAGCTTTTCTTTAGCCACTTTATATATTTTAGCTCCGGCTGTTGTATTTAATTCTGCTGTTTGGGGACAAATAGACAGCTACTATTCCCTTTTAGTTGTTTTAGCTATATATTTTGCTATGGAAGACAAGGTGGAAATAACAGCTATTATCTATGCCTTAGCTCTTTCAACAAAGCCTCAATCTTTATTATTTGGCCCTATTTTACTATATTATATGATTGAAAAGCAGGATATAAAAAAGCTACTAAAAGCTTTTTTATACGGAGGAGTTTCTCTTTATATTTTAACTTTGCCAATAACAAAAGGGTATAATTTAATTGCCCTTTTTGATTTTTATATGGCAACCTTTGGCGGCTATAAACATATGACAGTGAATACTTTTAATTTCTATTATCTTCTAGGATTAAACTGGGTGCCTACTGAGGATTTCATTTACGGAGATTTAATTAATCTAATTGTTATTCCTATAATTTGCTTATTATCCGCTCGCTACTTTTTTAAAAGTAAAGCAAAAGAAAAATATTTAACCGCTGCAAATATTATAATAATTTTAATTTTCACTTTTACAACGATGATGCACGAGCGATATATTTTCCCTTCTATACTTTTATCGCTTCTAGCGCTCGCTATATCTAGTAATATGAAGTATCTTTATTTGTTCATCTGTGTTTCATCACTTGCTTATTTAAATATTCATCATATTTACGATATATATTTATTTTCTATTCCATTTAATAGTTCGATAAGTACCGTTTGTATCCTGCTTTTATTTATAGCAGTTTTATACACTTTATCATTTATCGATTTTAAAAATATATTTAAATTAAAGCCTATTTATTGGCTTTTAGGCCTTATTTACATCGTTTTCGCTCTCACTTTTTACGATTTAGGAAAAAATGAAGCTCCACAAACTTTTTATCAATCGCTAGAATATGGCGAGCAGTTTGTTGTCACTTTTGAAGAAGAAAAAACAGTTAGTGAAATATATTATTATACGGGAATGGGCGATGAATTTTCTGGCGATGTTGGTCCTAAGGTTTCTAGTAATTTCACTATTTATTATTTAGATAATCAAAATGCTTGGCAAAATTTAACCTCAACTGAAACTTCTTCAGTTTTCTCTTTAAGAAAAGCAGAACTTACCCCCGTTTTAACTTCTAGCCTTGCAATAGTATCAAATGAAGCTAATCAAACACTTTCTGAATTACTAATTTTAGATAATGAGGGAAATAGAATAAATGTGTCTTTAAATATAAACGAAAGCGAATTTTTACAAGGACATTCCCCTTATAATCTTTTTGATGAACAAGATATTATCTCAAGTGATACAAGCTATTATTCTTCTAGCTATTTTGATGAAATTTATTTTGCAAGAACTG
>CAYJEK010000039.1:0-19721 GCA_964369205.1 uncultured Oscillospiraceae bacterium
TATCAAGTTTCGTTAATAAAATTTTACAAGTAGGGCAGTGATAGCTTTCTGGTTTTTGTTTTGAGAGGAGCCCCACTTTAGTTGTTTTTCCAATAGTAAATCCACCAAGCTCTTCAATTTTTTTATTTGATATAGTCATAGAATCTATATCTTTATTTTTTGGCAGCCAATAAGATGCATTCGCTGCTGGTGCATAAATAAATCCAAGTTCCATTTCAAGTTTACAATACGGACAGTTCATAATCTTTTCCACCTTTCATGTTTTAAAATAAGTTTATACCCAAATTATACCACCAAAATATTTGTTTTTCAAACAATATTTACATATTTAGACAAAAAAATATATGAGTTTTAAAATAGTTAACAATATTAACAAAATAAACATAAACTAGATAAAAAAGGGGTAAAGTTTATGGCTTATCATTTACTAAATATTTTCTATGCAGCTTTTTTTACTTTGGGGGTATACTTTGTTTTTGAGATGATTTTAAAAGCTATGGAAAAGCAAAAAATGCCAAAATCGATAACATTTATTTTAGAGGATAAAAAGCATCAAACAAATAGGAATATAAGATTTTTAAAAAATAATTTAGTAAATCATGATATCGTTTTAATTTCTGAAAATATAAGTGAGAATGATAATGAAATAAAAAGAATAAAAAAAGAAGATTTACACAAATTTATCTCAAATGAATTATTTACAAATAAGAAAAATTAGCTTATAATATTATAATAGCTTATAGCTAAGATAATGTGTAAAGAGAGAAAAAGTTGGAAGAATTATTAAAACTAGAAGGCGATATAGCACACGTAACTTTTAGAAGTAATGAAACAGGTTTTACTGTTTTAGAATTGCTTGTTGAAGATGAATATATAACGGCAACTGGAGAGATGGCGGAAGTTGGAGCAGGACAAAAACTTGTGGTTTTTGGCTCATACGTAAACCATCCTTCTTTTGGTGTGCAATTTAAAATTCAAAGTTATGAAGTGGTGTTTCCATCTAGTGTTAATGCTATTTTAACTTACCTTTCAAGTGGTATTATTAAAGGGATAGGCCCAATAACAGCTAAAAGAATTGTTGATGCTTTTTTAGAAGACACTTTCACAGTGTTAGATTTGCATCCTGAAAAGCTAGCTGAAATAAAAGGGCTCACTTATAAAAAAGCACTTGATATTCAAAGTGAATTTAAAAGGATATATGGAGTTCAAGATGTTATCCGTGAATTTTCAAAGTTTAATATTGAAGCTGGCTCTGCTATAGAATTATACACATATTATGGTGCTGAAGTGGTGAATTCATTTAAAGAAAACCCTTATTTAATTTGTTTTGCTCCTTGCTATTATCCATTTGAAAAGGCAGAAGAAGCAGCGAATAATCTTTCTTTAGAATACGATGCAAAAGAAAGAATAGAGGGTGCTATTTTATATGTTTTAAATCATAACACTCAAAAAGGGCATACCTGTGTTCCAAAATCAAAACTTTTAAAAACAGTGGCAAATTTTATATCTGTTGAAGAGGAAAAAATTGAGAATACTATATCTAGTATGCTCTTAGATAATAAAATTATAGATGAGAGTATAAAAGGAGAAGAATTTATTTTTGTTCCTGAATTATACACAGCTGAAATGGTGGGCGCTCAAAAAATTTGCGATTTACTTTATAAAAAAGTAAGGGAATACGATAATTTTGAAGCAAAAATTGAAGATATTCAATTTCTTCATAATATTAAATATGCCCCTCTTCAAATTAAGGCGATAAAAACTGTTTTAGAAAATAATGTTTGTGTTATAACAGGTGGCCCTGGAACAGGCAAAACTACACTAGTAAAAGGGATAATAAGTTTATTTGAATCAAGAGCTGATAGAGTTTTTTTATGTGCGCCAACAGGAAGGGCGGCAAAAAGACTCAGCGAGCTTTCTAAAAAAGAAGCAAAAACTATTCATCGCCTTTTAGGGTGCGAAAAAAGTGGTAGAGACGGTGTTAAATTTTCAAAAAATGTTGAAAGTCCACTAGATTGTGAAGTGTTAATAGTGGATGAGTTTTCAATGGTAGACACAGTTTTATTTAGCCATTTAATAACAGCGGTAAAAGAAAATACAAGGGTGATTTTAGTTGGCGATTATAATCAGTTACCAGCTGTTGGAGCAGGAAATATACTAAAAGATTTAATCCAAAGTGATATAGTGCCAAAAGTGGAACTCACCGAGATATTTCGCCAAGCAAGAGAGAGCGATATAATAATTAATGCTCATGCTATTAATAATGGGGATATACCAAAAACAACTAAAAAACAATCAGATTATTATTTTATAAATAGTGATGATATTAATGCTGAAAATCTTATTTCAGATTTAATAACTAAAAGACTTCCAAAGGCTTATGGATTTCACTCAAGCGAGGATATACAAATTTTATCACCCTCAAGAAAAAAACGAGGTGGAACTCAGAATTTGAATTCTATTTTGCAAGAGGTGATAAATCCAAAAGATTCACAAAAGAATGAAATTAAAGTGAATGGAATAATTTATCGAGTTGGCGATAAGGTGATGCAAACTAAAAATAATTATGATATACAATACACAAAAGAAGATGGCGAAATAGAAACGGGTGTATTTAATGGAGATATTGGATACATAACTTCTATAGATAAATTTAATAGGGAATTAAAAGTTAAAATAGAAGATAGAGTGTATGATTATTCTAGTGAAGATATCCAGCAACTTGAACATGCATGGGTTATAACCGTTCATAAAAGCCAAGGGTGTGAATTTCGAGCAGTTATTTTAAGTATTCCAGATACTGTTAAAGAATTGCAGTATAGAAATTTATTATACACAGCCTTTACAAGAGCAAAAGAGTTATTAATAGTAGTAGGAAGGCCAGAAATACTATCAAGTATGGTGAAAAATAATAAAACACAGCTAAGATATTCTGCTATTAAGCATTTTATGATGGAGTATTATTATGTTTCTTAGATTAATTAAAAATTTAATAGTGCCAAAAAAATGCCCTTCTTGTGGTGTGTTTATAAATAAAAATGAAATAATCTGCACAAAATGCAATGAAGATATTAAAAATCAAAAAATTATAGAAATTAATAAAAATATAGAATTTTTAGATAAAGTGTATGCATCTTACTATTATTATGATAGAATAAGAGATGTTGTGCTAGCAGCAAAGTATAAAACACCGATTGATTTTTTAGAATTTTTTAATAGAGAAATTAGCGATTATATTAAAAAAATTATAGATGAAAATGAAATTGATTTTATAATTGCAAGCCCTTATCATAAATCAAAGCTTTATAAATATGAATATGATTTGCCAGAAGAAATGGCGAATAGTATTAAAAAAATTATTAATATACCTGTGGTGAAAGCTGTAGAAAAAATTAATAAAACTAAAAAGCAACAAGATTTAAAAGATGATGAGAGAAAAGTTAATTTAATTAATGCATTTTTAGTTAAAGAAGACGTTGAAAATAAAAATATTTTATTAATTGATGATATTATAACAACAGGCAGTACAGTGTCGCAAATAGCTCTAATTTTAAAAGGAGCAGGGGCGAAAAAGGTTGTGGCTTATAGCTTTGCAATAAAAAAAGAAGAAATGAAAAATTAGATTTTTTAAAATAGAGAGGAATTAAAAATATGGCAAACAATGATATAGGAATAGATTTAGGAACTACAAAAATAATGATTTATGTAGATGGAGAAATAGTTTTAAATGAGCCAAGTGTTGTGGCTTATGATTCAAAAACAGGAGAGCCTATTGCTTTTGGAAACGAAGCTTTTTCAATGGTTGGAAGAACAAATAATAAAATATCAATAGAATATCCTTTAATTGATGGGGTAATTTCAAATTATACACTAACAAAAGAAATGGTGCGCCATTTTATTTTAAAAACTCATAAATCAAAAATAGTAAAGCCAAGAGTGTGCATTTGTATACCTTCAGCAGTAACGGGTATTGAAGAAAATGCAGTTGTCGATGCTGCTATGAGCGCTGGTGCAAGACAGGTGTTTTTAATAGAAGAGCCTATTGCAGCGGCTATTGGTATGGGAATTGATGTTTTAAAAGCTAGAGGAAATATGATAGTTGATATCGGTGGTGGAACAACGGATATCGCTGTTGTTTCTCTTGGTGGAATTGTCTGCTCAAAATCAATTAAAGTTGCTGGAAACACATTTGATAGAGAAATTATAAAAACTTTAAAATCAAAATATAGCTTTTTAATAGGCCAAAAAACTGCAACATTATTAAAGCATGAAACTGCAAACTGTATTGATGATGGTGAAGTTAATACTTTTGAGGTTAAAGGTATAGATTTAGTTAAAAGGCTTCCAAAAAGATTAGAGCTCAACACAACTCAAATTTTCCCAATAATTCAGCCTATAATTGAAGATATGCTATCAGCTATAAAGCAAGTTTTAGAAATAACTCCACCAGAACTTTCAGGAGATATTTTTGATAATGGCATTATTCTAACAGGCGCTGGGGCCAAAATTAAAAACCTAGATAAGTATCTTTCAGAGCATCTAGGAATTAAAGTAGCACTTGCAAATGAGAGCGAGAATTGTGTGGCACTTGGAACAGGTAAATCTTTTGATTTTGAGGGCGAACTTGAATCTGGATTTAGAAATGTTACACCAGGGCTATACAATAAATAAAAAGAGCCAAAAATAGCAGAGTATTCTGCTATTTTTTTGTGACTTAAACACTATGAAAGTTTCATAAAATATGATACAATATTTAAGTGTATATTTAAATATAAAGAAAGAAATAGGATAATGGAAAAATATATAAATCTTAGAAAAGAATATATAAATCAGCAATTTATGCATTTAAATGAAATGCAAAGACAAGCTGTTTTTAAAATAAAAGGTGCAGTTTTAATTCTAGCAGGTGCTGGGAGTGGAAAAACAAGTGTTTTAATAAATAGAATTTCAAATATGGTTCGCTTTGGCGATAGCTATAATTCTAGCTTTTTTTTAAACGATTGCCCAGAAGCTGTTTTAAATTCACTAGAAAAAGCAGTTGAGAATAAAACAAAGCTTTCATTCTCGCAAGAAGAAATGATCTCTTCTTATAGAATTCGCCCATATAATATTTTAGCAATAACTTTTACAAATAAAGCGGCAGGCGAATTAAAAAAGAGGCTTGAAGCATCTCTTGGAGAATATTCATACGATGTTATGGCAAGCACATTTCACTCACTATGTGTTAGGATTTTAAGAAGATATGCAGATGTTTTAGGGTATAGCCAATCTTTTACTATATATGATTCGGACGACCAAAAAAGAATAGTTCGCGAAATTGTAAAAGATTTAAATATTGATGATAAATTTGTTAGTATAAAAACTATAATAAGCAGAATGTCGGGCTATAAAGATAAACTAATATCGCCTAAAAAAGCAGAGGAATATGCAAATAATATTCACGAAAAAACTATAGTTAACTGCTACAATGAATATCAAAAAAGATTAAAATCAGCAAATGCATTTGATTTTGATGATTTAATTTATAAAACAGTGGAATTATTTCAAAAAAATGAAGAGGCATTATTATATTATCAAAATAGATATAAATACATCATGGTTGATGAATATCAAGATACATCAACAGCCCAGTTTGAGCTTGTTCGTCTTTTAAGTATGGGGCATAATAATATATGTGTTGTGGGTGATGATGATCAGAGTATTTATCGCTTTCGTGGGGCAACTATTGAAAACATTTTAAATTTTGAAAGCGAGTTTAATGATACATTCACAATAAAACTTGAAGAAAATTATCGCTCGACATCAAATATTTTAAATGCTGCAAACTCTGTTATACAAAATAATAAAGGCAGAAAAGGAAAAACACTTTGGACACAAAAACAAGGCGGAGAAAAAGTTGGTATTTATAATTTTGCAAAAGAGTTTGATGAAAGTCAAAATGTTGTATCACAAATATTTGAAAATATAAAAAATGGTGCAAAACTATCAGATCATGCCGTTTTATATAGAATGAATATGCAATCTTCCTCAGTGGAGAATGCGCTAGCAAGAAATGGTATCGGCTATAAGGTTATCGGTGGGCAAAGATTCTATGATAGGGCTGAAATTAAAGATTTAATTGCTTATTTAAATATTTTAGTAAACCCTAGTGATGATTTAAGATTAAAAAGGATTATAAATACGCCAGCTAGAAAAATTGGCCCTACAGCTATAGATAGAATTCAGTCTTTAGCAAATGAAAAAGGTGTTTCTATGATAGAGATTATATACAATATGTATGAATATCCATCTCTTTCAAAAGCTTTAAATGCTCTAAATACCTTTTTAATGATTTATAAACAGCTACTAGAACTATACAAAACAAGGCCACTTGAAGATTTGCTTCCAAACTTAATTAAAATAACAGGCTATGAAGATATGCTAATTAATATGGGCGAAGATGGGAAAACAAAGCTTGAAAATATAGGACAGCTAGTTTCAAATATTAAAGCCTATGCAGAGCAAAATGGCGAAAACACTACCTTAGAAGCATTTTTAGAAGAGGTAAGTTTAATTAGCGATTTAGATAATTTAGATAGAAATCAAGATGCTGTAACATTAATGACTATTCACTCCTCAAAAGGTCTTGAATTTCCTTATGTTTTCTTAATAGGAACAGAAGAGGGGATATTCCCAGGCGAGCAATCAAAATATAATAATGATGATTTAGAGGAGGAAAGAAGACTATTTTATGTGGCGGTAACTCGTGCTGAAAAAGAAATTTATATTTCGCACGTTAATGAAAGAATGGTGTTTGGGCAAACAAAAAGGCCAATTCGCTCAAGATTTTTAGAAGAAGTTGATAAAGAGGTTTGCAAGGAAATCGATAAAAATCCAAATAGGACAAAGGTTGATCTTTTTTCAAAACCTAGCTTTCCAGTTAAAAATAAAGAGTTTAATAATACCGCAATACTTCAAGGTGCAAATCAAAAAGCGCCAGTTAAAATCGAAAAGAATTTTAGTGTAGGAGATAGAGTACTCCATAAAGCATTTGGAGAGGGTAGCATTTTAAAAATTACTCCGCTTGCAAATGATATGATGCTAGAAATAGATTTTGAATCAGCTGGTAAAAAAAGAGTTATGGCAAATTACACACCAATAACAAAATTATAAAATAGCTAGGAGCTATAAAAAAGAAAGGATTTGTCTATGGGCAAATTAATAGTTATAGAAGGGCTTGATGGCTCAGGCAAAGCAACACAATCAAAATTACTTTGCGAAAATTTAAAAAAACAAGGAAAAAATGTTTTAAATATAACATTTCCAAATTATAAAAGCGACTCCTCAGCCCTTGTTAAAATGTATTTAGCAGGAGACTTTGGCAAAAAACCAGAGGATGTTAATGCTTATGCAGCTTCTAGCTTTTATGCAGTGGATAGATTTGCAAGCTTTAAAACACACTGGGAAAAATTTTATAATGATGATTATATAATAATAGCAGATAGATACACAACTTCTAATGCTGTTCATCAATGTTCGAAATTAAAAGAAGAGCAATGGAAATACTTTTTAGATTGGCTATATGATTTAGAATACAATAAAATAGGTATACCAAATCCTGATTTAGTTATCTATCTTGATATGACACCAGAAGTTTCGCAAAAACTGATTATGAAGAGATATAAAGGCGATGAAAATAAAAAAGATATTCACGAAAGTGATAAGGAGCATTTAAAAAAATCACGAAAAGCTGCATTTTTTTGCTTAGAAGAAAGCTTATGGCATAAAATAGAATGTGATGATAAAAATAATGCTTTTAGTATAGAAGAAATTTCAAACAAGGTTTTAAATAAAGTTATGGAGGTTTTATGTTAGAATTTCACCCCTTGGAATTAGAGGATTTTAAAGAAATAGATGAGGTGTTTAATCTGTGCAGTATAGAAAATGCAGAGCATTGCTTTGCACCTATGTATGTATGGTCGTTTATACACCCAGTTGAGGTATGTGTTTATAAAAAAACAGTTTTTATGAGAACACATGAAAAAGGAGCGGACACTGATTGGTATTTATCTCCTTGCGGAGAGCTCGAATTTGAAGAAGCTTTAGATTTAATTCTAGAAGATAATAAAAAAAGAGGCTATAATTTAGAGGTATATAGCCTATCAGAATATCAAGAAGAGATAATTAAAGCAAAATATTTAGATGATTTTGAGATAGAATATAATAGAGACAATGCAGATTACATTTATTTAACAGAAGATTTAACGAATTTACTAGGGAAAAAATATCAAAAGAAGAGAAATCATATATCAAGATTTAAAAGAGATAATCCAGATTATGAATTTGTTTTAATTAATAAAGATAATGCAAAGGAAGCCGCAGATTTTGAAGATGAGTGGTATGATAGATATAGAAGTGAATATAGCGAGGATTTAAATAAAGAAAGGCTTGCTATAGATAATCTTTTAGAAAACTTTGAAGAGCTAAATTTAATGGGCGCTATGATTAAAATTGATGGAAAAGTTGTAGCGATGACAGTGGCAAGTGCCATTAGCTGTGATATGGTGGATATAATAATTGAAAAAGCGATTCACGAAATTAATGGTGCTTATGCCATTATAAATAATGAATTTGCTAAAAATTGCCTGCAAAAATTTAAATATATAAATAGGGAAGATGATTTAGGAGAAGAAGGATTAAGAAAAGCAAAACTATCATATTTCCCTGTAGAAATTAGAGAAAAAATTAATATAAGAAATAAAAAATAAGAGCAGAAAGGATGAATTCTAAATGATTTTAACAACTGCGAATTATGAAGATTTAAAAGAATTAAAGGTTCTTTGGAATAAAGCTTTTGATGATGGAACAAAAGGATATTGCGATTTTGCTTTTTCTTTGTGTGATATTAGAAATATTTATATAATAAAAGTGGATGAAAAAATTGTTTCTATGCTTATGGCAATAGAAGTTTTTATAGAAGATAAGAAAGGATTTTATCTTTATAGCGCTGCAACTGATGAAAATTATCGCTCAAAAGGATATATGAAAGAGCTTATAGAATATAGTTATAATGATAGAATTAATAATCATGGAGATAGCTTTTGTATAACACAGCCAGCGAGTGAGAGTTTATTTTCTTATTATGAAAAGCTAGGCTTTACAACTAAAACACATCTTCGAGAATTTGAAATTGATATAAAAAAGAATTTATGGGCAACTGCAGAATTTGATATATTAACATCTTCAAGATTAAAAACTGCAAGAAGTGAGAAATGCGAAATGCCTTATGCGGATTTTTCTAAAAAAGGGTATGAAAAATTTGCAGAATATATATATTCATTTGGTGGCTCAACGGCTGAAAATAAAAATGGATATTGCATTTATTATGTTGAAAATGATAAACTTTTTATAAGAGAATTATTCTCAAAAAGAACAATACATGCAATGGAATTAATAGAGGCAATAAGAGAGAGAACTGGTATAGAAAAAGCAAGGATAACATTAAATGAAAATTCAGACTTATTTTTAGGCGAGGGAAGAAAAAAAGCGCACTGCTTAATTCGTGGACTAGATAAGGAAGTTTATGCTAATTTAATGTTTGATTAATAAAAGAAAGGAATGCAAAATAAATGAAAAAGATATTAAGAAATATTTTATTAATTATTTTAATAGCCATTATCGCAGTAGGTGTATATGCTTTTAGTGAAATAAACGGCAAAAGTGAGGGTGAAGAGGTAGTAGTTTCTGTTCCTATGGGAAGTGGGACAAGTACTATTGCAGATATATTAGAAGAAAATGAAGTTATAGGTAATGCATTAGTATTTAAAATTTACACAAGAATAAACCCTGTTGAAGGACTTCAATATGGAGATTTTACACTAAGAACAGATATGGGATATGAAGAAGTAATAGTTGCACTTCAAAGTATAGCTTCTGTTAAAGAAACAGTGAGTGTAACCTTCCCAGAAGGCTTCACTCTAGTTCAAATGGCGCAAAGACTAGAGAACGTAGGACTTTGCACAGCGGAAGAATTTATTGAAACTGCAAACAATGGAGATTTTTCTCAATTTGAATTTTGGAATGCAATAAATGATAATCCGCATAAATTTATGAAGGCGGAAGGATATTTATTTCCATCAACTTATGAATTTTACACAGATGAAACGGTTTATAATATAGTTGCAAGATTATTCGAGGAGTTTGATAGCAGAATAACGGATGAAATGTATGCTCAAATGGATGCTATAGGAATGAGCCTTGATGAAGTTATCACTTTAGCTTCGTTTGTTCAAGAAGAGGCAGGACATCCAGAAAATCAGCCATATGTTGCGGCTGTTTTAAGAAATAGAATGACACCGAATAATGTGGTAATGAGATTAGAGTGTAATGTTTGTAGCGATATCAATGAGCCAGGAAATTATGTTTATGATTATATAGTGCCTTATTATGGTGGAGTAAATAATGTACCGGCTGGAATGATGGAAGCATATGATACCTATTCAATAACAGGTCTTCCACCTAGCCCTATATCAAATCCAGGAATTGATGCTATAATGAACACTTTATGGCCAGCAGAAGATTTTGAAGAATATTATTTCTTCTTAACAGATTTAACAGGAAAGTACTATTATTCTAAGACAGTTGCTGAACACGATAGAAATTGGCAAACAGCTCTTAGTGTGAATGCAGGATTAAAAAATGATTAACATAAAACCAGAAATACTATCACCAGCGGGTGATATTGAAAGATTAGAATATGCCTTTACTTATGGTGCAGATGCAGTTTACTTAGGAGCCCAGGAGTATGGAATGAGAACTTCTTCAAAAAATTTCTCATTAGAAGAATTGCAAAAAGCAGTAGATATGGCGAATAGCTTAAATAAAAAAGTTTATCTTACACTAAACACTGTTCCAACAAATGAAGATGTAAAAAGAATGCCAGAATTTATTAAAAAAGTTTATGATATAGGCATTCATGCTGTTATTGTTGCGGATTTGGGTGTTTTATCAATGGTAAAAGAAATTGCCCCTGATTTAGAAGTGCATTTTTCAACTCAAGTTGGAATTGTAAATTATACAGCGGCAAATATGGCTTATAAATTAGGCGCAAAAAGAGTTGTTTTAGCAAGAGAGTTATCTTTTGAGGATATTATAACGATAAGAGAAAACACTCCAAAAGATTTAGACATAGAATGCTTTGTTCACGGAGCTATGTGTATGTCTTTTTCAGGAAGATGCTTATTATCCCATTATTTAACAGGCAGAGATGCAAATAAAGGCGAATGTGCACAGCCTTGTAGATGGGAATGGCAGCTAAGCGAAAAGAAAAGACCGAATAAATTTTTTGATATAAGTGAAGGTGAAGATGGATCAGCCTATATAATGAATGCAGATGATTTATGTATGGCGCCATACATGGATTTGCTTGTAAAAGCAGGGATAACTAGCCTTAAAATAGAAGGGCGCTCAAAAAGTTTTTACTATGTTGCATCGGTAACAGCCGCTTACAGAAAAGCGCTAGACACTTATTTAAATGATAGTGAAAATTTTGTGTGTCCTGATGAAGTGCTAGAAGAACTAACAAAAACAAGCCATCGAAACTATTCAACAGGCTTTTATTTTGGTCCTGAAAATGCAACACAAACAACAAATACATCAAGCTATATAAGAGAATATGATTTACTAGGTGTTGTTTTAAAAACAGAAAATGGCACTTTATACGCACAGCAAAGAGGCAAATTTGAAGTGGGTGATGAGATAGAAATTTTACAGCCAAATGGCGAAAATTTATTACTGACACCGGAAAAATTATTTGATGAAAAAGGAGAAGAAATATCTTCAACTCCTCATTCGATGATGAATTTTAGTTTTAAAACAGATCTTGAAATCCCAAGACTGTCAATTATAAGAAGAAAAGCAAAGTAAACAAAAAAGGAAAGGAAATAAAGAATATGAATGCAGTAGAGCTATTAACCACAAGAAGAAGTGTTAGAAAATATACTGATAAAGAAGTTACAAATGAGGTTTTAAAAGAGATTGTTGATATAGCAAAATTTTCACCAACTTGGGCAAATACTCAAACAGCAAGATACACTTTTATAACAAAAGATGAAATGTTAAAAGAAATGTCTGAAAAAGGTGTTAAAGGATTTGTTTACAATAAAAAAACTATTGAAAATGCAAAAGGTATTGCAGTTTTAAGCTATGTTACAGGTAAAAGTGGAAAATTAGATGATAAAGTAAGCGAATTTAATGCAGAAGATGCTACAAAATGGGAAGTTTTCGATGCAGGTATTGCTTGCCAAACATTCTGCCTTGCAGCTTATGAAAAAGGTGTGGGAACTTGTATTTTTGGAATTATTGATGATGTAGAAATTGCAAAAATCATAAACCTTCCTGAAAATGAAAAGGTTGCAGCTATTATCACTTACGGATACTTTGATGAACTACCAAAACCAACACCAAGACTAGATACAGAAGATTATATGAGAGTTTTATAAAAAAACAAAAACGTGTTAAATTAAATTAACACGTTTTTTATTAAAAAAATATAAATGTAAAACACATTTGATAGATAATTTTTGATTTATCCTGTAATCTAAACTTGAAAGGAGAAAGTAAAATATGCAAATTGGAAATCGAATAAGAGAAATAAGGCAAGAAAATAATTTGTCTCAAGAAGATTTAGCTTTAAAGATATTTGTTTCACGTCAAAGTATTTCAAATTGGGAAAATGATAAAACTTATCCTGATTTAAAAAGTTTACTACTTATGAGTCGTTTATTTAATGTTTCTCTTGATAGTTTAGTGAAAGGAGATTTAGAAATCATGAAAAAACATATTAATGAAAATGAAATAAGAGAATTTAACAAAGAAAGTAATATATTTGGTGTTTTATTAGCGGCAGTAGTTATAACTCCAATACCATTAAAGTATTTGCTTAATACGGTGGGTGTAGGAATATGGGGGATAATTGTAGTTATCACGTTAGTGTATTCATTTAAAGTTGAAAAATTAAAAAGAAAGCATAATATTTACACCTATAAAGAAATTTCAGCTTTTCTTGAGAGTAAACCATTAGAAAAAGATGATATATTAATTGAAAAAGGAAAAAGAAAATTCCAACCATATTTTTATATGCTAATTTCAGCTAGCATAGCTATTATAATTGCAGTAATAATGGATTTTATAGTCTCATCAGTTTTTTAAAAATAAAAAAGGAATAGCTATAACTATTCCTTTTTATTTATTATAATTCTAAAACATCATTGTTAGTATAAGTAACAAAATTATACTCAACATCATTTTCAGAAATTGTATCACTAGTATCGATAACTTGCCAGTTTTCCATTTTATCTAAATTTGGGAAAAAAGTATCTGCTTTAAATTCTTTTTTTATTTTTGTTATATGAGCCTTTTGGCAATAAGGTAGGAGTTGTTTGTAAATTTCACCGCCACCAATAACAAAAACTTTTTTACTTTTGAATTTTTCTATTAAGCTTTTTAAATTAGAAATATCATAGCAAAGAGTAACCATTTCACTATCAAAACTTAAATCTTTATTTCTAGTTAAAATTATATGCTCTCTATTTGGAAGAGGCTTTTTATTTGGAAAACTCTCTAGAGTTTTTCTTCCCATAACAACAACTTGCCCACTTGTAAGATTTTTAAAATGCTTTAAATCGCTTGGGATATAGCAAAGTAAATCTCCATTAATGCCAATAGCAAAATTACTATCAACAGCCACAACTAATTCCATATTAATTCCTTTCTATATTAAACATTGATTTTTAAATAGCAACTTCAACTCTTTTTATAGGTTTTCCGTGCTGATAATCTTCTACAATAAAATCATCAACTGTAAAATCATAAAAGTTTTTAATATCTGGATTAAGCCTTACTTTTGGAGCTTTAAATGTTTCTCTTGTGATTAAATCTTTAATAGTATCAACGTGCTTATCATAAATATGCATATCACTAATAACGTGAACGAGTTCACCAGCTTTAAGTCCACTTACCTGTGCAAACATCATAAGAAGTGCTGAATACTGAACAACATTCCAGTTGTTAGCTGCGAGTGTATCCTGAGAGCGCTGATTTAAAATAGCATTAAGTGTACCGTCTACAACATTAAAAGTCATACTGTAAGCACAAGGCTCAAGCCCCATTTCAGCTAAATCTGCGAAAGTGTAGATGTTAGTCATAATTCTTCTTGAGTAAGGTGTGTTTTTTAAAAGCCATAAAATATTATCAACTTGATCCATTTCACCTTGTTTAAAAGGATATTTTATGCCTAATTGATAGCCATAAGCTTTTCCTATAGAGCCAGTTTCATCTGCCCAAGAATCCCAGATTTTACTATTTAAATCATTCACATTATTGCTTTTTTTCTGCCAAATCCAAAGAAGTTCATCAATAGCTGCTTTATAGTTAGTTTTTCTTAAAGTTAATAAAGGAAATTCTTTTGATAAATCGTATCTATTAACTACACCGAATTTTTTAATAGTGTATGCTATAGAGCCATCACTCCAAACAGCTCTGCTTTTTTCACCCTTGGTTGAAAAACCTTCATTTATTATATCACTGCAGTTTTTTATAAAAATTTCATCTGCTAAACTCATTATACTTCCTCCTAGTAATTACATTAATATCGCTATTATACTATAAACTACAAAAAAAATAAAGAACTACTTTATAAAAAGCAGTTCTTTAAAAAATTAAATTATTTTTTGAAAATACCAAATGGTTTACCAAGTGGTAAAAATTCTCTATCAAATGTTGCATTTAAAACATTAGCTGCAACACCGTAGAATGAAACTAAAGAAATTGCAAGTTCTGAATAAGCTGCCACTTCGTGGAAGAAGTGAGGCATAATTCCAAGAGTTGATAGAGAGAGACCTAGGAATAAAAAGTCGATTAAAACAAAGATGACAAATAATGTTTTGTTTGTTTCCATAGAGCCTATTGTCATAATTAATGTAAAAATTAAGTAGCCTAAAAATGCAAATCCTAATTGATGTACATCAGCGCTCGCTTGCATAGCTTCACCAAAAAC
This sequence comes from uncultured Oscillospiraceae bacterium, assembly GCA_964369205.1. Classification (GTDB taxonomy): domain Bacteria; phylum Bacillota; class Clostridia; order Oscillospirales; family Ruminococcaceae; genus RGIG3102. Next base: position 15,035 of record CAYJEK010000039.1, read on the forward strand.
ACCGTTTTGAATTAGCCATGTCATAGCAACACCTAGCCAGAAAAAGCCGTATCCACAAAAAGCAGTAGCACCGAAAACATTGTTTAGTTTTGCATCAAGAGCACCTGCATATATTTGAGCTAAAGCTCCTAAAAAGATTGCCCAAGGAATAACTAATGAAGTTCCTTCTGTAATTCCTAGTTTTTGGCTTGCTGCAACTAAAGTTACTAGCGCAAGTCCGAAAAGGCCGATAGATGATGGATTTGCTGTGCTAACTGCAACAGTTGTGTTAGCATTTGTTGAATGTCCTGCCATTTTAAATTTCTCCTTTTAAAATAAAATGTATCCTTTATTATAGCTTGTAAGCACAAACTTTAGAAATTATACCACTTTTAACTCATAATTACAAGAAAAAATCATTAATTAGTTAAAAAAAGTAATTTTTTGTTAGATAAAAAACTATTTATTTTGAAGACTCAATATGATATAATGGTAATATTATACAATTATTAAAAAGGAGTTAAAGATTATGAACCAAGTAAGACTTGAAAAAACAGCATATGCACTACTAAAAATAGGTGTAAACATTCAAAAAGGCCAAGTTTTAGTATTGCAAGCATCAACAGAAGCATTAGAACTTGCAAGAGAAGTTACAAAACAAGCTTTTGCAATGGGCGCAAAAGACGTAGTTTTGCATTTAGAAGATGCAGAATTTGATAGACTAAGAGCATTAAATTGTGATGAAGAAACATTAAAAGACGTTCCGGATTATAAAAAAGAAGCACTAGAGCATTACTTTAGAAAAGGCGATGCAGTACAAATGGGCTTAATGGTTACATATCCAACTCTTAATAACGATGTAGACACTAAGAAATTATTAGCTATAAATTATGCGAAAAACGAAGTTCGTAATGTTGTTAGAAAATACTTACATAAAGGCGAATTAAAATGGGTAGGTCATGCAAGACCAGGTATGAACTGGGCAACATCACTTTACCCAGAACTAGAGCCACAAGAAGCATTCTTAAAATTAGATGATCAAATTTGCCAGATGATGAGAGTTGATGATGAAACAGATGTTATTGAAAACTGGGAAAAACATATTGAAAAGCTAGGTGCTGTTTCTAAAAAATTAAATGATTTTAATTTTAAAAGCCTTCATATCACAACAGAACTTGGAACAGATATGAAAATGGATTTAGTTAAAAATCATATATGGAATTCAGCTGGAAGTATGCCAACTGATAAAATTAAAGAGAGATATGTTGCAAATATGCCTACAGAAGAAGTATTTACAGATCCAGATTACAGAACTGTAAATGGAACAGTTTATGCTGCTCTTCCATTAATGATGTCAGGAAAATTAGTAACAGATTTTTCTATCACTTTTGAAGATGGTAAAGCTGTTTCTTGTAAAGCTAGCAACAACGTTGAATTATTAGAAGATGCTTTATTTAAAACAGAGTTTACAAGACGTTTAGGGGAAGTTGCTCTTGTTTCAAAACAAAGCCCTATTAAAAAAATGAATCAAGTTTTTTGTAATGGTCTTATAGATGAAAATGCTGCTTGCCACTTTGCTTTTGGCTCATCATTCCCATCTTGCATAAAAAATGGAACAAATATGAGTAAAGAAGAACTACTAGAAGCAGGCGTTAATGTTGCAACTTCTCACAATGATTTTATGTGGGGAACAGATAAAACAAAGGTTGTTGGAACAACATTTGATGGAAAAGAAATAGTAATAATGGAAGATGGCGATTTTGTTATCTAAAATATATAAAAAAAGACGGCAGATGCCGTCTTTTTTTAGTTTTCAATTATTTTTTTAATTTCGCTCATTTCTTTATCTAAATTACTGATATTTAAAGCACAAACACGAAGCCTTTCAACTAGCTCTTCTTGATTTTTAATATCTTTTTTATATTTTAATCTATGCTCAACACTTGCCCAAAAATCCATTGCAATAGTTCGAAATTGAACTTCAACTTTAACACGCTTTTTTTCACTCGTTAAAAAGATAGGGACATCTAAAATTAAATGAAGACTTCTATATCCATTAGGTTTTGGATTTTTAATATAATCTTTTTTCATAATTAAATTTACATCATCTTGATTAATTAAATAATTTGATAAAAGATAAATATCTTCTTCAAATGCACAGATAACTCTTATTCCAGCAATATCAGTTAAATTTTCTTCAATAGACTTAACCGTTTGCTCAATGCCAAGTTTTTTTGCTTTTTCAAGAATACTTTTGCTAGATTTAATTCGATATTTAATATCTTCAAAAGGGGTGTGATTATTAGTTAGTGAAAGTTCTTTATTTAAAATATCAAGCTTTGTTCTAACTTCAAGTAGGGCACATTCATAATTGCTAATCATTTTATCAAAAGGCAGAAAACTATCCGCAACAGTTTGCACCTTTTTTAAAGGAATTGCAGCAGCTAAATCAGTCATAGGTAACCTCTCTTTTAATTGCTAAATTTTGATTATATTATAATTATATCTTAAAACTAGATATTTTGCAAAAGAAAAAGAGTGAAAAAATTATAAAACTTTTACACAAGCATATAGCTAAAAAAGTGATAAATAGGTGAAAATCACAAAATAACTATCTTTATATAACTTTATCTTGTATAAAGTTGGATTATTTGATAAAATAATAAAAGTTTAAATACTGTTTTACTATTTTGGAGAAATAGTTTAAATGAAAGGAATTTATATTATGGAAAAAATTAGAATTTTACCTAAGTTATCACCACAAAATTTATTACTTGGGTTTCAGCATGTTTTTGCTATGTTTGGCGCTACTGTTTTAGTACCACTGATAACAGGGCTAAACATTTCAACAACACTTCTTGCAGCAGGTGTTGGAACATTACTGTTTCATATTGCTACAAAAGGAAAAGTGCCAGCATTTTTAGGCTCATCATTTGCATTTTTAGGCGGATTTGCAGCAGTTGCACCAAAACTTGCCGATGCTAATGGCGAGTTTACTGTTCCAAACGTTGAGATGCTACCATATGCTTGTGGCGGTGTTGTTTTTGCAGGTGTTTTTTATATTTTAGTAGCAGGACTTGTTAAAGTTTTTGGAGTTAGAAAAGTTATGAAATTTTTCCCTCCTATAGTAACTGGCCCTATTATTATTTCAATTGGCCTTATCTTAGCACCAACTGCTATTGCCAATGCAAGCAGTAACTGGACTTTAGCTATAATTGCACTTGCAACAATAGTTGTTTGTAATATTTGGGGTAAAGGCATGATTAAAATAATACCAATTCTTTTAGGTGTTATTGTATCATATGTAGCGGCTCTTTTTATGGGAGTTATAGATTTTACAGCAGTTTCAGCGGCAAATGTTGTTGGCTCACCTGTAATTCCAGAAGCTTTTGCAAAGTTTGAATTGAGCGCTATTATAACAATTATGCCAATAGCACTAGTTGCTGTTATGGAGCATATAGGTGACGTTGCGGCGATAAGCGCTACAACAAACAACAACTTTATTGAAGATCCAGGCCTTCACAGAACTCTTTTAGGCGATGGTATTGCAACAATGTTTGCTGGATTTATCGGCGGACCTGCAAACACTACTTACGGTGAAAACACTGGTGTTTTAGCCCTAACAAAGGTTTATGATGCGGCGATAGTTCGTCTAGCGGCTGTTTTTGCAATTGTTTTATCATTATCACCAAAGTTTGGTGCAATAGTTGACACTATTCCAACTGCAATAATCGGTGGTATATCATTTATACTATATGGAATGATTTCTGCTATAGGTGTAAGAAATATTGTTGATAATAAAGTTGATTTTACAAAATCAAGAAACTTAATTATTGCAGCTATAATATTAGTTTCAGCGCTTGGCCTTGAAAGTGGTGTATCAGTTGCATTATTTGGAACAACAGTTACTTTCTCAAGTCTTGCAGTAGCGGCTATTTTAGGAATTTTACTAAATGCTATTCTACCAGGAAATGAATATGAGTTTGGTAAAAGTGTTGATGCTGATGCTTCAGCTAATATGAAAATATAGTAACAATTTGTCAATATTGTTGACAAATATATATAAATAAAGTATATTTATTGGTGCAAGAGTTTATTTTGCACCAATTTTATTTTAAAAGAAAGGGGCAACATTTTATGGCAGATAATAAAATTGCAGTAAATCGCTCAGCAAGACATGAATATTTTGTTTTAGAAGCTATGGAATGTGGAATTTCTCTTTCTGGAACTGAAATAAAATCTCTTAGAAATAAGGCTGTTAATTTAAAAGAAGCTTGGAGCGATATCCAAAATGGGGAAGTGTATGTTTATGGTATGCATATAAGCCCTTATGAAAAGGGGAATATTTTTAACAAAGATCCATTCAGACCAAGAAAGCTCCTTCTTCATAGAAAAGAAATAAACAGACTACTTGGAAAATTAAAGCAAGATGGACTTACTTTAATTCCATTATCGCTATACTTTAAAGGGCATCGAGTAAAAGTAGAACTAGGACTTTGTAAAGGTAAAAAATTATATGATAAAAGAGAAGATGCAGCTAAAAAAGATGCTCAAAGAAATATCCAAAGAGCATTAAAAGAGCACAATAAAAGATAACTTATGCAATAACCGATATAAAAGTTTTTCAGTATTTATAAAGTAAATATTTTAGCTATAAATAAATGCTAAAAAGAAAAACTTTCATTTATAAAATTATTGAAAATAATTT
>CAYJEK010000040.1:0-19380 GCA_964369205.1 uncultured Oscillospiraceae bacterium
ACAAGCTTCTTCTACTACTTCGCAAGCTCCACCGCAATCACAAGCTTCTTCTACTGCTTTGCAAGCTCCGCCACAATCACAAGCTTCTTCCTGTTTTTTACCTTTTAAAAAATCAAATAGTCCCATTATCTATTTCCTCCTAATTTTGTTATATAAAATAGCCACTTGCTATATTTATTCCTTTTTTAAATATTTTTTAAACTAAGAATGGTTGAATTATATTAAACATATAGCCAACAATTATTATTCCAATTGCACATATACCTATAAAAGCGGTTAAAAGTTTTGGTTTTACTGCTTTTTTAAGCATAATTAATGATGGCAGACTTAAAGTTGTAACACTCATCATAAATGCTAAAATTGCTCCTAGTTGTGCACCTTTTGCTAAAAGAGCTTCTGCTATTGGTATTGTTCCAAAAATATCAGCATAAATTGGTATACCCACTATTGTAGCTAAAACTACTCCAAATGGATTATCACTTCCTAAAATACTCTCGATAACGTCTTGAGGAATCCAGTTGTGAATTAAGGCTCCTATACCTACACCTACTAATATATAAGGAAAAACTTTTTTAAATGTTGTCTCAACTTGTTCTTTTGCAAAATTTATTCTATCTTTAACTGTTAAATCTGGAGATTCTATATCTATGCTGCTAGCATTTAAAATAAACTCTTCCACATGTTTTTGCATTCCCATTTTATCTAATAATGTTCCGCCTATAACAGCTATTATAAGCCCTACTATAACATAAACTATAGCAACTCTCCAGCCGAAAATACTCATAAGTAGTACTAAACTACCTAAATCAACCATTGGTGAAGATATTAAAAAGCTAAATGTTACCCCAACTGGAAGCCCAGCACTTGTAAAGCCCATAAAAATTGGAATTGATGAACAAGAGCAAAACGGGGTTACCGTTCCAAGCAATGCCGAAACTATATTGGCCCATATACCTTTAAATTGGCTTAATATTTTTTTACTCTTTTCAGGCGGGAAAAAGCTTTGTATATATGATATAAAGAATATTAATGTACAAAGTAGTATTGTAATTTTAATAACATCATAAATAAAAAACTGAACACTGGCTCCCATTGGCGAGGTTATATCCATACCAATATTTGATAAAATATTTCCCACTAAATCATTTAGCCATTTCATTCCAAGTATTTGATTTTGAAAAAATAGCCATCCATTTTGAATTGCTTGCATAAAAAATCTCCTCTTAATTTAATATTATATACTCTATATTATAGTTTTTTATTATTGTATTCACATTAATTTTTTTTGATGTGAAAGGCTTTTTAAAAGCCCGTTTTAGCGGGCTTTATCAATTTTGTTACATCAATTTTTATAGATGTAACAAAATTGTAACAATACTCAAATTTCAATATGTTACATTTTAGCATCATTTTTCTTAGTTATATTCACGTTTTTAAGTTTATATCATTTTATTTGTTACATTTAATTAGATAATTTTTATCTTGTTTTTTGCCAAATTTACATCGATAATAAGCAATGTAACATTTTGTGTAATATCTTTATTTATAGTCCAGCATAGCTTCCATCTTCTTGAATTAAGCTTTTTTCAGTTGCTTTTAATAAGGCTTCAACTGCATTTTCTCTTCCTTCATCCGAAAGTCTATACTGTGTCCATTTTCCTTCTTGCCTGCTTATAACAAGCCCTGATTCGCATAGAATTTTCATATGATAAGACATTGAGCTTTGAGCTATATCTGCTCTTTCACCTAAAACACAAGAGCATTTTTCGCCAGTTTTTAGTAGGTGCAATATTGTTAATCTTTTTTCATCGCATAAAGCTTTAAAAATTTTTACATATTTTTTATTATCTTGCATTATCATTCTCCTCAAATCAAGTTTTCTTGATATTATTATATGATATTTCTCATAATTTGTCAACATCAAATCAAAAAAATGTGATTTGAGTTACATTAATTTATTTTTTTAACTGTTTCAAAATAAAAAACAGCAGTTATACCAACTGCTGTTTTACTTATTTATCTTTTAATAAATTATTGCTTTTTAAAAGTTTTGTAATACCACTAATTGATTCTTTATTTGCAAGTGATAGCTTATTTACATCAATAGCCTCTACTAATTCTTTCCTTAGTATTTTAACACTTTTAGGGGCATCTATCGCTATTTTAACACTATCCGCTGTAATATCAGTTATTGTTATTATAATATCATCATTTAATACAATGCTCTGCTCTTTTTTGCGCTGTAGTATTAGCATAATTTACCCCTCTTTCGTTAGGCTTTTTAGTGAATGTTTAAATGTGTATTCCTCTGTTTGAAGAACTGTTTGAATTGCATCTCTAGTTAATGCATTAACAACAACAGGGCACTTTAAATTCACAGTTGCTTTTTCAACATCATTTGAAACTACACATATCACATAAAAAGATAAATCTTCATCCTTTTGTGTATTAAGCTTATTGTAATCTTCTTTTGATAGTATTGGATTATAATTTATATCTAAAGCAAATGGATTTATAAGCAAAAACGAAATGTTTTCATCATCAACACTAACCATAGATATTATATTTCCTGAGTCGTCTTCCACAGGGAGCGGAAGGAATTCTTTATAATCCTCAAACCCGAATATACCATCCTCAAAAACGATTAAATCTTTTTTTGTATATTCTACATTGTCTGGCATAATTCTAAGCCTTCCTTTCTTATATCTTATATTTTAAAATATAAATAAATTCATCTTTTAAGCTTGTGTATCAACATAATCTCCCGTGGAAGCTCCAAATCTTTCAGCCGCACTTGGCGGAACATAAATTGGATCCCCAATATATTCAATTTGCACTTCTGGGTGCTGATTAATAACAAGCTCTATTGAACCTGGAATAAATTCTATGCTTCCACTATCTATTTTAGCATCAAAATTTAATTTATCCATATCATATTGAACTGATAATTCTGGCGGAATCCAGTCTATATTAGGGCCTGTTGTTGGGATAAATTTTATACCAACTTTTGTTCCATCAGGCTGCGCTACTCTATTTTCAAAAACTTGCGATAAAGCTTCTGAGCCATCTGTTGATTTTAAAAGCGAGCTACCTTCACTTGCATAGCGAGCTGTAGTTTGCTGTGCTGCTTGAGTTCCAGCATGAGCTGCTTGGCTAATAGCCGTTTTTGTTGTTGGCACCATTGAGTTTCTTGCATCAAAAGTATCCATTTGCAGTTTTATAGGTCTGCTTTTTATTTTAAGGCCACCTTTATCTCTTGAAATTTCTACTTGTGCTGAACCGCTTCTTGTTTTTAATTGTGCATTATTTATCTTAAGCTCATACTGAATTGGTATAGTTGTAATTTTAATGAGTTGTTCCATTTTCTAAATTCCACCTTTCTTTTATATTTTTATTTTTTATTGTATAAAATCTAATAGTGACGGAGTTAAAATATTAGATCCTATCTTTAATGATAAGCTATAAACATATTCTTGATATGTAAAATTTGTAATTGCTTCTGCTTCATCTATATTAACAGCTGAATCAAATTGTTCAATTATATTTAAATTTTCATTTTCAAGTTTTGTTAGAGTGGATTCTAAAAGAGTTGATTTAGTTCCTATTTTTGTTAATACATCTCTATTTGCATCCGCTGCATCACCAAAATTTTCCCAAAGCTTTACATATTCTTCTCTTTGAGCCGCATCAAAAGTTGGCTCTTCTAAGATATCTGCCATTTCATCTAAAAGAACTAGCATACTTTTTGATGTTCCATCTGCATCTTGGCCAAAACCTACTATATTTATTCCAGGCAGCGCTGAATCAAATGCACTAGAAGGCACTACTTCACCACCTGAAATGCTAAGACCAAATCCTAAATCAACAAAGGCTGTTTCTTTTGAAAGCTCTTCTAATACAGCAAGCTCTGCTGCATCAGTTGTAGCTAAATCTATCCCTCTATATGTTACTGAGCCATCATCTTTCAATTCAAATGGAGCGGTAACACCGTCATTACCAGCTGTTACGTATGTATCACCATAGGTAGTGTTTAAAACATTTACCATTGATTTTTGCATTTCTCTAAAAAGCTGTGCATATGTGCTTCTTTCTTCAGTGTTTGTTGCATTTAAAACTTCAACAGCATAATTTTTTTCTATTTCTTTTGCCATATCATTAATTTGAGTTACAACATCTTCCTGAACATCTTGCCATTTTTGAGTATCTTCAGTTATATTTATATAATCTTCGTTTCTTGCATATCTATTTTCTAAAGTTACTGCTCTTGCTGCCGCATTTGGATCTTCATAAGAGCTTTGAAATCTTCTACCTGTAGATACTTGCTGTCTTGCTTGTTCTAAACCACCTAAAGTAGACTGTAAGCCATTTTGATAGTTTTTAAACATCATACTATTTGTTATACGCATAATCTATCTCCTATCTTCCTACTACGCCAGTTTGATTAATAAGTCTTTCTAATAATTCATCCATAACTGTCATAAGTTTTGATGCCGCATTATAAGATTGCTGATATTTCATTAAATCCATTGTTTCTTCATCCTGATTTACTGATGAGATACTCATTCTAGAATCTGAAATTTGATTTAAAACAGTTAAGTGATTTTCTAAAAGTGATGTTGATGCTTTTCTGTCTATTGACTGAACACTTTGAAGAACATCATACATATCTTGAACTGTACCTTTATAAACATTCACAGTAGTTGTTGGATCTAGAGGATTTGCAATTTCAACACTTATTTCATCGCTAGTTAAAGCTTGAATCATTGCAAGTACATTACTATAATCTGTTGAAACATCTGTTCCGCCAGCTCCCTCTTCATGACTAATTGTAAGATTTATATCACCATTCATCCAATCGTCTGCTATTTTAATGTTTGTTGCTGTAAAACTTGGATCTGTAGGATCAGTTTTTTCAAAAAGATTTATTTCAGTTATAACATTTCCTGCAGCATCTTTTTCACTATTTAAGTAATTTATTGTTGTTGCAAATTCATTTACAAAGCTATTAAACATATCCTCATAATATCCAATACCACGAATATCAGTGCCATCAAATACTTCTGATTTATTCATCATGTCTAAATCACCTTTTAAAACACCATTTTGAATAGAATCAACTAAATTTTTACTGCTTGATGCTGATGTTGGATCTAGTGCATCTGTTATCGTTAGTGTTTGTGGATCAGTTGTTCCATCAAAATTAAATTCAGCTTTTTTTTTATTTGATATAAGTGTATGAACAACACCTTCTGTATCTGTAAATGATACATTTAATTCATCATAAGATGCTCCATAACTTGTGTTTGTTGTTAATTTTACATCTATTGGAAGGTATGTCGCTAAATCGTCTAATAGTAAATTTCTTTGGTCTTGCAGTTCTAATGCTGGCTGACCTAGGATTTGGCTATTTTTAATCGTTACATTTAATTCTGTTATTGAATTTAAAATAGTGTTTAAATTTGGAATTGCAGTATCTTCCATTTTTTCAACTAAACCATTATAAACTTCTTCTATAGCTGTTCCTTTTTCGTGGAATTGATTTAATAAAACTTCCATAGCACTTCTTACAACTGCTTCTATATTCCCAGTTGCTGAGTTTTGGCTTGTTGCCATTGTATTTAGCTGAGTGATAACATCATTTAATGCAGCTCTTATCCCCTCAGAATCAGTTTCATCAAAAATATTTCCTATATCCTCTAAAACGGCATCTGTTGCATCTGCTGTTCCTACTTTTGCCATTTGGTTTCTATATTGTAAATCAAGGTACGGATCTCTTATTTGAGAAATCCCCACCATTTGAACACCTTGTCCTGCTCTATTATCATAAGTTGGCGCCCACATACCATTAGCCGTTGGTGTTATACTTAAAACGTCTAGTCTTTGTCTTGTATAACCTGTTGTATTGATATTAGTTAAGTTTTGCCCTGCAACATCTATTGCTCTTTGAGCAGCAAGAAGAGCACTTTGAGCTGTGGTAAACCCTGTGAATGTTGAACGTAACATCTTTTTCTCCTTTATTTAAACACTTCTGTCTGTTAAAGATTTTTCAAAAACTTTTTCTTCTTGATTTTTGCCATATATATTCCCTTTTTTATCTAATTCTTTTTGAATCTCTCTTAAATTAATGCTAATAATATTATTTACATCATCATTAACACTTGAAAACATCTGTATTTCTCTACTTAAAACATCAAAAAGCGGAGCTAAACATTCTTTTTCTTCTTGCGATACTTTTTCAAGTATTTCTTTGAATGAAAGCCCTTTAAAACCAAATTCTTCTTGAATATCTTCTCTTTTTTTATCAAGCCCTCTTATTGTTAAAATAAGCGACTGTTCTTTTGTCATGCATTCATCTATAGTTGCAGTTTTATTTTCTCTAGCTGCTCTTAATTTTATATTAGCAATAGCAGTTAAATCTTTAAAAACTTCAATTAAATCTTCGATAACCTTTTGAAATTTTTCCATATTAGTTTATTCTCCTTTTTATTATAGGCCTAATATTTTTTTTGCTATTTCATCTGCATTTATCACATAATTATTACTATCTACTAAATTTTTCAGTTCTTGAATTTTTTCTTCACTTGAAGATTTATTAACCTCTAAACTAACAGTAGTAGCTAATGCTTTATTAACATTTTCTTCTTCCTTGTTTTTATATGAAGAAATGACAATTTCATCAAACTGCCTACCTACTTGTTTTTTAAGAGGTGCTGCTTGATTTTTAACATTTTGAGTTATTTTATTTTGTGAATGATTAAATATCTTATCTATTGAAATGCTCATACTCATTCCTCCATTTCTATACTATTTATAATATCGACAAAGATTACAATATATTAAGTGTTATCTTCATTATTCTTTTTTAATTTATCGCTTATATTATATCCAATTTTTTTAATACTACGTATTGATCTTCTAACTGTTCTTTTTACAAAATTTTTAACACTAGTGGCCGCTAATGCTATTCTTTTATAAACAATTCTCATAAACCTATTAAATCTATATAAATTTAATAAATATGGTTTATTTTCTAAAATAGGGTACAATCCTTGCATATATTCAAGTTCAGGAAAAAACCATTCCGTTACTTGCTTTCTTTCTTTTTTAGAATCTTTTATTTTCTCTTCTTTTATCACTATATTTAAAATAGAACTAACAAAAGCTTCGCCTTGCAAACCATTTGTTAATATATATCTTTCTAAGGCTTTATACTCATCATTATCCTCTGGAAAATTATTATTACCAAACCAAAAATCAAGTAAGTTAACAATATATTCACTAAATTTTAGAAGTTTTACCGCTTCTAAATCTTTTAAAAGCTTTGTTTTATCAATAAACTTCTCTTCATATTTTAAAAAGCAATATAAGTCTATTATTTTTCTCATATTAACTTTTTTTAAAACAATATCCTCTGCTATACTAGAAAGAAGAAATAAATAATTCTCCACTAAATCCATTTCGTGTAAAAAAACTTTATCTTTTTTAATTTTATATATAGTTATAGGTTTTGAAAAATATTTTTTTATTTTTTTAGAAAGAAAAGACTGCTTTATTTTCAGCTCAAGTCTTATGTTTCCTGCTAATCTATAAAACACTTTTATTTTACTTTCATCACCTTCAATATATGTAAATCCTATTGATTTTAATATTTCGCCCGCTTGCTTTTCTTTATCCTTTTCGATGAGTAGCTCAATATTATCCATCGCTCGCATTTGCGGTTTTGGATAATATTTTTTATAATTAAAGGCTCCTAAAACCATTGTATGTATATGCTTTTTTTCAAACATTTCTAAAATTGTATTTAAAACAGGAGTGTATTTTTCATCATTAATAGCAGCCTGTTTGTAACTTTCTTCTACATCTTTTTTCCAAGCGCTTTTAATTTCTTGAGCGATAATTGCATAATAAAGTATATTTTGCACCTTAGTTTCACTAGCTATATTATTTATTAAACTCCATTGTGGTTTTATATTCCAGTTTGGAATTGGTGTTTGATTTACAACTGATGATAACAAGCTGATAAAACAAACTTCTTCATACTTTCTTACATTTCTTTCTATTTTAATCAGCTCCTTTAGTGAATTTTAAATTTAATTATTATAAGCATAATTCCCCTAAGATATTTTATCTCAGGGGATTATTATATTATTTTTGATAAAAAGATTTGTTGCCAGCTATGTGTCTGTTTAATTCTTCATCTTTTTGTATTATATTTTGAGCTAAAAGTTTTGAGTCTTTAATGATTTTTACAAGCTCTTTTAAATCCTTATTTTTCATATATAAGGATTTCGATTCATCTCCTTTTAAGAACAATAAAAAATCTTTTTTATTTACATCTTTTTCGCTATCTACGAATCTTGCTATTTCTTCATCACAATTTTTGCAATTTTCAATTTCAAATGCTCTTTTCAATAAAACTTCTCTTATAAGAGTGTTTTCATCTGTTTTAAAGCTCGCTTCAAGCTCTTTTGTTAAAGAATAAACCTTTAATAAAGCTTTAAATCTTACTTGCATATCCTGTGTTATTTTTAAAATGAATTCTTCTCTCATGCTAAATTACCCGCTTGTTTAAACGTTACCTTTAAATCTTCAACTAGAGGTCTTAATTCCATTATAATCTCTGGTTTTCGTGAAGATTTAACACGTGATATCTCGTAAACAAAAAAGTTATACATATTAAGAAGTTCATAACTAATTGGATATTTAAAATCTAAAGTATTTTTTAAGTATGAAACAATTTCACCACACTTATCAATAGATGTATTGAATAATTCTATGTTTTCAATAGAAAGTGCAATTTCAGCTTTTTTTAATCTATTAAGAAGTTCATCGTAAACTAAATCTAAGAGTTCTGCTTGTGTCATTGTCATTATAGCTTGTTCTTTATAGTTTTGCTGGTATGTATTCATATTTTACATCACCTTTCTTAAATTAGAATTGTAGTGAGCTTAAATAAGAGCTTTGTGAATTCATTTCAGATATTAGTGTTTCAAGTGCTGTGAATTGTTTTGTGTATCTGTCTATCTCCATTTCAAGAGTATATTCAAATCCATCAATTTTTTCTTGCATATCTTCTATTAAATCAAGCATTGTATTTTCTAAAACAGATGTTGGCGCAAATTCACTTCCTGCTTTTTCAACTAAAAGTCCTTTTGTTGCACCACTCATACCTGCGTATTTATCCATTACATCCCTAACACTTGTAACAAGACCATTTACACCATTATCAGTGTATTTTGAATCTTCTGATAGTAATTCATAAACATTATCTGGATCTTCTTTTAAAGCTGATTCGAATTTTGTTTGATCAAATACAAGTTTTCCATTATCAGAATAACTTGAAGAAACTGTAATTCCTATATCTTCAAACTGCTGCCTTAAAGTAGCAGGAATCATAAATCTTAAATCATCAGCTAAAGAAGAAAGTGTTGAATCGCCATATAAAAGACCTTTTTTCGCTTCTTCTTCCCACAGTTCGATTTCACTCTCACTCATTTCTTTTTTCTCATCTGAGGTTAGAGCATAATAATCGCTATCTGGTCTTTCTTTAATTTGGCTATTTATATTTTCTAATATATCATTATATTCATCTATAAATTCTTTAACAATTTCAGCTGCTTTTTCTGTATCTATACCTGTATCAAATGTTACAGCTTCTTGAGTTTCATCTAAAACTAAAGATGTTGTTCCATCAGCATTCACTTGCTCTTTGTAGCCAAATTCTCCACTAACAGTGATTTCAAGGCCTTCTGATACGATAGTATTGCTTCCGCGAGTTATCTCTGCTACTTCGCCTGATGCATATTTAACAGATACAACAGCATCTTGCCCATCTTGCACAGTTAGCCCTGTACCGAACATAGCATCTGCTAAAGTTCCTGAAAGATCAATTTCGCCCGCTGCACCATCATATGTTGATGTTATTGTGAATTTATCAGTTTCTTTTTGATACTTCACTTCTATTCCAAGCTCATCTATACTATTTAATGTTTCCATTATTTCATCAAGAGAGCTATCCCAATTTATATCATAATCAGCAAGATTTATTTCTTCACCAGCACCATTTTTGATAATCATATCTAGTGATGTGTCAACAGATGTACTAAGGCCTGATTCCGCTAAACTTTTTGAAGTATTTAATCTATTAGATGCACCAGCTTCTATTCCTAATAAACCATTTTCACCAAGTATATTCTCATCTGCTGATACTAATGAGAAACTTGAGTTTGGATCATAATCACCATTAGGTAAAACAGTTTGGAAAACTAAAGCATTTGATGAATCAAAACTTACATTAACTCTTCCTTGACCTATTTGTGAATTTATTTTTGATTGAAGTTCTGCTTGCAAATCAGCTATAGAATCTGTGTTTTTTAAATCACCAAGTTCTATATCATAATTTTTCCCATTATATTCAAATCTAATACTTGCACCTGAAAGCGCTTCTGCCATTGTTTGCTCTTTAACTACATTAGCATTATTAGCACCAGTTAAGCCAGCACCTGTAATTACTGCACCATCTTCACCTAAACTTGAAACACCTTCACCACTAGCTACTATCCCAAGATCTGCTAACACATCTCCTGTTCCTGAAACTAGTTCTAAAGCATTCCCATCAGTGTCAATGTTTTTAATTGTTATCTTACCACCACTTGCTGAAAACTCTGCAACATCTGCTAAAGTTTTACCATCAGAAAGGGTAACATCTTCCATAGATTTATTAATTAAAGCCGCTATTTCTTCTGGGCTATCCATTTCTTCTAGTGTTAATCCATCTTCATTTGCGATGTTAACAGTAAAATTTTTATCGCCATATTTAAATGTTATACTATCTCCTACAACACTGCTAATACTAGCAGATGCACTTAAACTACTATCAAGACTTTTTGATGAAATTGTTCCTGAGCTTATTCTATCACTACTTGTTGCAAGTGCATTTTTTGCAAGAGATTTAACTCCTAGTATTTCAAGAGGAGTTTGAGTAGTTGAAGAGCCTTCAACTGATACATAATTTGAGTTTGCTCCATTTATTCCTATTTCGCTCATAGCAAACAAAGTAGAGCTTAAAAGATTTGAATCTGATGAGAATGAAGTGTATTTTTGAGTAAATTCATATAATTCTTTTGTTATATCCTGATATGCTTCTTGCTCCCATTTTAATTCCTGCATATCTCTATTTGCATTATCTATTTTAGTTTGTGTTCCAATAGTCATTCCTTCAATTAAAGAATCTCTATCAAGACCACTAGCAAGACCGCCGTAGCCACTAATTGAGCTTGAACTTGTTGATGTTAACCCACCTATTGATGACATAATATCCTCCTTATATCTAAAGTGCTCTGCACAAAATTTATATTTTCCTAATTCTAATATCGGCACAGATTTTAAATAGTTAAGTAAAAAAATCGCCAAAGCCTAATAAAATAGAAGGCTTTGGGCTTTTAATTATCGTGAGTGGTGTGGAAGCTCTGAAACTCTAATACAAGCTTTAGTAAGCTCTACTGCAACCTGACCTAAATATTTATTTTCATAAAAATTCAATATCGGAGATATTTTATCAGCATCCGTTACAACATATTTTGAAGGAAGGTTAGTTAAGGCTAATGCTACAACATCCGCTTTACATCTCGAACATGTGCACACTGAAAAATCTTTCATATATTCATCTAATTTTAATTTGACGATATACTCCATAACACTTACAAAAGCATGTGTGTCTTCTGTAACTATTTCTTTTACTTTAACAGCACTATCACCTGAAGTTACAACTTCGCCTATTATAGAATCTTTTAAAGTTTTTTCCTCTTTTTTCTTTTCACTAATAGTTTTTATCTCTTCATTTTCAAACTCTTTTTTTAATGAAGCTTCTATAACATTTTCCATTTCATTATTATTTTCTTTTTCATTTATTACAGAAACATTTCCTGTATCGCTTATTGTAGTTTTAGTTGGTTTTGCAGTCTCTTGAGTGTCCTCGCCTGGTGTTTGATCATTTGATAAAAGACTTAAAACTCTATCTGTTTTATTTGTTTTTTTAGCCATTAAATTCACCTCTTAACCTATTTTTTTATTAATTCTAAAACTTCTTCTACAAAATCTTTATAATCTTTAGAAGGATTTGACCTTGGTGCATAATCAATCACGGTTATTCCGTGTGCTGGTGCTTCTGCTACAGATACACTAGCTCTTATTTTTGTATCAAAAGTTTTAGTTCCTATTTGTTTTGCTACAGCTCCCGCCATCTCTTCAACATCTTTTGCAAGATTTGTTTTTTTATTAAATCTTGTTAAGAGTATTCCTAAAACTTTTAACTCTTGATTTAAAGAATTTTTAACAGCATCAACAGTGTCTTTTAATTGAATTAGTCCAACAAGGCTTAATATTTCACTCGCCATTGGAATAATTAAATAATCCGCTGCTGCATATGCATTAACTGTTAAAATATTCAAAGATGGTGGTGTATCCATAATTATATAATCATATGCCCACTCAACATCTTGCAATGCTTTTTTTAAAAGAAGTCTTCTATCTTCTTTTACTGCTATTGCCTCTGTTTGGCTAAGAAGGATATTGGAAGTTAAAATATCTCCATAGTCTTCTGTTCTTTTAATAGCATCTTTTATTGCGCAATTACCTGTTAAAACATCATATATACCTTTTCCTTCTTCGATATTTACACCAAGTGAAAATCCAAGGTTTCCTTGAGGATCAAGATCTATTGATAAAACTTTTTTTCCTTTTTTTGATAAAAGTGATATTAAAGATGTTGTCGTGGTGGTTTTTCCCACACCACCTTTTTGATTTGTTAATACGATTTTAACTGCCACAATATTATTACTCCTTAGTTATTACCAACAAATTGATTTACAAGCCCTATTAATTTTCCTATTTCCGGCTTTGATAGCTGACCATCAGCACCTATTTCCTCGCCTTTTTTTCTCATTTCATTACTGATTAATGATGAAAATATTAAAACTGGTAATTGTTTATATAAAGCATCATCTTTAATTAATTTCGTTAATCTATGTCCGTCCATTTTAGGCATTTCAATATCTGTTATAACTAAATCAACAGCCATCATTAATTCATCTTTAGTTTTGTATTTATTTATATGGTTCCAAAGTTCTTCCCCATTATTAAAAGTTGTAACATTATTATATCCTGCTCTTTGAAGTGACTCAATTAACATTCTTCTTAACAGAGTAGAATCCTCAGCAATAAATATATTTTGGCTTCTTGAAACAGTTGCAGAAACATTTTCCACTTCTTCAATATCAATAGTTGTCTCTGGGGCAATATCTGAAAGTATTTTTTCAAAATCTAGAATTATTATTAATTCATCACCTTTTTTAACTATCCCCGTTGCAACACCATCTGCCTCACCACTTAAAGTGATATCTGGTTTTTCTATATCTTGCCAAGACATTCTTTGAATATCAATAACAGAATTTACACGGAAAGCAACATTTATTTGATTAAAAGTTGACACCATAAATAAATCTCTTGGATCTCTTTCTTTTTCAATCCCTGAAAGATAATAAGGAAGATCAATAACAGTGAAAATTGTTTCTCTTGGTTTAAAAATCCCTTCAACAGCCTTATGTGAATAAGGCACAGGTTTTACCTTTTCAGAGATCATAATCTCTTTAATTTTCGCAACATTTATGCCATACAGTTCCCCATTTACCATAAATTTCATAATTTCAATTTCATTAGTTCCTGATTCTAATAATACACTAGTTAACGCCATTTTATAGCCATCCTTTCATCTCTCATATTAAAAATTAAAGTTTTACTTCTGGCAGACCAATACTCCTTAAAGTAACTTGTCCTGTTTCGATGTCTAAAATCATTGTTCTTGCGGTTTTTCCGCCTGTTTGCTCAGCTGATATTCTTATTCCTTCTTTTGCAAGAGCTAATTTTACAGCATCTATATTATGTTTCCCAATATTTGCTATTGCAGAACTTGAATTTGTCTCAAACATTTTTGCGCCGCCTGCAATCTTACATACATAACTACTTTTAAGTCCTCCCATAATAGAGAGTTTTCTTAAAGTTTCTTTTATAGCAGTATCTGCGAATTTATAAACATTAGAAGATTTATCTCCCGGTGGACAAGTTGGAAGCATTATATGAATTAAAGCGCCTAGTTTTATTCTTGTATCATATATACTTATTCCAATACAAGATCCTAGAGCATATGTTATAATGCTTCCTTCTGTTCGAGTAAATTTCATATCTGCTATATTAACAATTAATTGTTTTCCCACATTACAACCCCAACTTTTTCATTAAGTTATTTAAAGAAGGTATACTTGGTACTAAAAGTAGGCTTGCATTATGCTCTATCTCGCCAACTTTAAATTGCCCTTTTACAAGCAATAATTTATCCGCCTCATATCCCACTTCAACCATCGCAACATTTAATAGCCCTCCTAACATATTTATCGACACTGCTGGAGTACTCATTTTTATATCAAAGTTTGTGAATGATGCAAGCGAATTAACGTAAGAAGACATTAATATATTTCCCACTTCAGTTATTGCAGAAAGTGAGATTTCATCAAGTTGTGAATAGTCGTCAGCTTCTTTATTCATCATCGATTTTGTGATATTATTTGCAAAATCCATTCTTAAAATAAACATCATTATTCCATCAAATTCACCTTGGAATTCTGAAAAAACTGCTATAACAGCTTCTTCAGGATCGCCAAGAGTATATATCGCATCACTAAAATTTGCTATCTTTACCTCTGGTAAATTTATTAAAACATTAGTGTTTAGCATTGAAGATAATGAAGTTGCAGCATTACCTGTTCCGATGCTTCCAAGCTCTTTTAGCATATCTCTTTCAAGCTCATTAACATCATCAAACTTTTCAATTTTATCAGTCATTTTTTTGAAATCACCTTTCCTTGCTTTTATACTTTAATTTATAAAATTACCCTTTTAATGAATTTATCACTTCTTGAACTTCATCAGAAGTTTGCATCATTTTCATAATATAAGAGTAAGCTCTTGAAGTTTCAACTATATTTGCCATTTCTTGCGCCATATCAACATTAGATTGCTCTAAATATCCTTGAACTCTTTTAGCGGCTGGATTAAGAACTGCCTCACCATTTTTTTCCTGTGGAACAAATTCATTAAGCCCAACACTTAGCATACCATCAAGATTTTCAAAAGCATAAATCCCTGGCAGATTATCCTCATTTATTAAATCTTGTGCATCAGGACTTGTATTTACTACTATCGGCTGCTTATTTTCATCTAAAACTAATTTGCCATTATCTGTAGCTAAGTAAAATGTCCCATTTTCTCTAATAGATAATGAGAAATTACCATTTCTAGTATATGAAATTTCGCCTGTTGTCGGATCTTCTAGCATAAAAAAGCCATCTCCATCAATAGCAAAATTCAATTCATTTCCAGTAGGCGCAAAACCCGCTCCGCTAAAATTTGTGTTTGTGTGGCTTAATTTTGCACCAGCACCTGCTGTAAGATTAGTTGTTTCATCCTCTGGGGCTGTCATATTAGCATAAATTAAATCTTGAAAAACTGCTGTTTTTGATTTATAGCCATATGTATTAACATTTGCAACATTATTCGCTATTACATTAAATTTATTTTGCTGTGCTGTAACACCGGCTGCTGCTGTGTAGAAAGAAGCATTCATATTACTACCTTCCCTTTCTTATTTTAATTAACCTTGTCCTATTTGATTAACAATTTTTCCTATTAACTGATCATACATAGTGAATATTTGAGCAGAACTTTGAAGAGCTCTTTGAGATGAAAGCATTTTTGTCATCTCTTCTACTGAATCAACATTAGAACCTTCAACTGCACCTTGCATTATAGTAGCATTAACAGCTACTGCTCCACCATTTGGTGCTGTAAATGTTCCATTATCAGCTTTTACTAATTGATTTTCATAATCTTCAAAATCCACTACTGAAAGTCTTGCTATAAAAGCATTCGTTTCGCCATTATAAATATTACCTACGCTATCTACAGTAATATTAGTTGAATTTAATTGAATAGGAGCACCATTTGTACCTAAAACTCTGCCCACTCCTTGAAGAGTTAAATACCCTTCTGCATCTAGTGAAAATGAGCCATTTCTTGTATAAGCATTACCATCTGCAGTTTGCACTGTAAAAAAGCCTTCGCTTCCTAGTGCAAAATCTAGTGGCATACCCGTTGACACATAAGCTCCTTGAGTGTAATCTGTGTAGTTTCTATCCGCATACACTAAACCACTATATCCACCAACTGCAACAGAATTCTCCATTGATTTTTCATAACTTCTTGAAACTAATTGCTCTTCAAAAGCTGAAATGGTCATCTGGTCTGCTTTATATCCTGGTGTTGAAACATTACTCATATTATTACTAACAACATTTAAATTTCTCGTTTGTGTTAGCATAGCTGATGTTAAATTATAGTAACCTTGAAACATAATATTTTCTCCTTTAGGTGCTTTTTAACATATATTCTTTTAATTTTTTTAATGCCTGTGAGTGAATTTGAGAAACTCTTGCCTCACTGACTTCTAATATTTTTGCGATATCTTTCATATTAATTTCATCTACATAATATAAAGATACCACTAGTTGTTCTTTTTCTTTTAGCGTTTTTATTCCATTAGCTAAAATTCCTTTTATTTCTTTTATCTCTAAGTTTTTTGCTGGATGACTTTCAATATCTTGGCTTTTAATTTGAAGTCCCACACTATTTTCCTGAGTTTGCTCTATAGCCATATCTAGTGAAAGTATTGAAAAAAGATTAGATTTTGCCATAACATCATTATACTTCTCTTTAGTTATATCTAAAGCTTTAACCACTTCCTCAGGTCTTGGATCTTTTCCATTTTCAATATAATACATATTTATAAAATTGTTTATATCATTAAATGTTTTTCTAACTCCCCTTGGGATCCAGTCTTGCTTTCTTGCAATATCTATAACCATACCACGTATTCTTTTTGAAATATAGGTTTCAAATGTTGCGTTTTTATCGGTTTCGTATTTATCTATACACCCCATTAAAACAATAACACCTTCGTTTATAATATCCTCTGTTTGCTCAAATCCTACATAAACATTTCTCATTTGAATTGCTATACTTCTTACCACATAAAGATATCTTAAAGCAATTTCTTGTTTTACATCTAAACGCTTAGTATTGTGATAAAGACTAAACAATTCTTCATTCGAAAACTTCTCAAATTGTTTGTTTTTACTACTATCGTCTATCATGTAAACATCACCTCAGATTCTTTTTTAATATTTCCAACGGCTTGTATTTGAACATTATTTGCTATTTCATTAAATGCTAAAACATATACATTAGGATAGAATTGCTCTATCATTTTATACAAATAAGGACGTATTACCTGTGATGTTAAAATAATAGTTTCGCTTGAAATTTCTTTGAATTTTTTCATCCCATCGCCAATTTGAGTTATAATACTTTGCATTACTTGAGGATTTACTGCAAGATATATTCCTTGATCGCTTTTTGCCATATTAGAAACTAGTAGTTTTTCAAGCTCTGAGTCTATTGTCATTACGCGCATCTGTCCACTTTCACAAAATTGTCTTGTGATAGTTCTTTTTAATGCAACTCTAATATTTTCAGTTATTGCTGTTAAATCAAAACCTGTTCCTGCAGCATCTGCTATTGTTTCAAGGATTGTTTCCATATCTTTAATTGGAATGCCCTCTTTTAATAAATTAACAAGTATTTTTTGTAGATTACTAGGAGATATTAAATTCGGTACAACCTCATTAACTAAATCTTCTGCCGTATTCTTTGTGTTTTCAAGTAAAAGGCTTACTTCTTGTCTTGAAAGCAGTTCATAAGCATGGCTTTTAACTGTTTCTGAAAGGTGAGTTAGCATTACAGATAGTGGATCAATAACTGTGTATCCATAAATCTCTGCAAGTTCTTTATTCTCTGGAAGTATCCATTTACTTGGTATTCCATAAGCTGGCTCTATTGTTTCTATTCCCTCAACAGTTCCTGCTGGATTTGATGGCTCAAGTGCTAAATAGTGATCTACTAATAATTCACCTTTTGCAACCTCTTCACCTTTAATTTTTATAATATATTGGTTTGTATTAAGACTTGATCTATCTCTTAATCTAATTGATGGAATAACAAGTCCCATTTGCTGTGCATATTGTCTTCTAAATATAACGATACGATTTATCATCTTACCGCCATTACTCTCATCTACTAAAGGAATTAAGCTGTATCCAAATTCCATTTCTATAGGCTCTACACCAATTACTGAGTAAACATTGTTTATATCTCTGTAGAATTCTTCCTCAGTTGCAGGAGCTGTATTTATTGGCTCATCATCCTGCCTTACATTTAGTGCATCCTCTTTCATTTTTCTTGAAATTCTCATGCCACCATAAATAAAAACTGCCGCTAATGTAAACATTGATAATGTTGGCATTCCTGGAACAAGTCCTATAATTATAAGCACACCACCAGTCATTATAATAGCTCTTGGCTGTGCTAAAAATTGTTTTGAAACGTCTTGGTTTAAGCTGCCTTCTGATACTGCTCTTGTTACTATCATACCAGTGGATACTGATATTAATAGCGCTGGAATTTGAGATACTAATCCATCACCAACTGTTGCAATAGAGTAAACTTGCATTGCTTCATCAAGAGGCATTCCAAAGGTTATCATACCTATAGCAAATCCGCCAATTATATTTATAAATGTGATTATGATAGACATAATCGCATCGCCTTTAACTATTTTTGTAGCACCATCCATGGCGCCATAAAAATCAGCTTCTCTTTGAATTTTTTCTCTTCGATGTCTTGCTCCCGCCTCATCTATAAGACCTGAGCTTAAATCTGCATCTATTGCCATTTGTTTTCCTGGCATCGCATCAAGAGTAAATCTTGCTGCAACTTCTGCAACCCTTTCAGCACCTTTTGTAATTACAATAAACTGAACTAATACTATAATTAAGAATATAATAATACCAACAACAACATTTCCTTGCAAAACAAAGTCGCCGAATGATTTAATTACTTGTCCGGCTTCTCCGGCTCTTGTTAAAATATTTCTTGTTGAAGAAATATTTATTCCAAGACGGAAAAGAGTTGTTATTAATAAAAGAGATGGAAAAATTGAAAATTCTAACGGCTCTTTTATATTCATACTAATCAGTAGTATAATCATAGATATTGCAATATTTATAATAATCATTACATCGAGCATAAATGGATTCATTGGAATGATTAAAAGTAATACAATAAGTATAACA
This sequence comes from uncultured Oscillospiraceae bacterium, assembly GCA_964369205.1. Taxonomy (GTDB): domain Bacteria; phylum Bacillota; class Clostridia; order Oscillospirales; family Ruminococcaceae; genus RGIG3102. Next base: position 19,299 of record CAYJEK010000040.1, read on the forward strand.
AAAACTGCAACTGTATTATTTAAAATGTGCTTCATGGATTACCTCATTTTGTTATTTAGTTTGTATACATAAACTAGAATTT
>CAYJEK010000041.1:0-19013 GCA_964369205.1 uncultured Oscillospiraceae bacterium
ATAGATCAGTTCGGCTTGTTTGGAATGAAAGAATATAAATTAAAAGCACCTAGATTAATAGCACTATTTATTATGATATTAGGCGCAGTTTTTATGATAAGAAAAGTTGATATATTAGCAATGATTTTATCTTTTGCTGTTGGTGGTGCAATTGTTTTTCAGCGTGTATTCAATAGTATGCTAGCTGAAAAAACTAATACAATTACTAGCACAGCATACACATATATAATTGGTTTAACTGGCTCTTTAATTATGCTTATATTATTAGGTCAATCAGAGCCTATGATGACAAGTTTTATAATTCCAACAAACTTTGTTTTTTATATTGGCGGTGCAATAGGAACGGTATCGGTTGTTTTATCTATGATGTGTGTTGGCAAAATCCCCTCTTACAGCTTATCTATTCTTATGTTTATTGGCCAACTTTTTGCAGGAATATTGATAGATGCAGTAATCGCTGGCGAAATAATAATGATAAATTTAATAGGTGGATTAATTATAACTTTTGGATTAATCGTTGATATTTTTATTGATAGAAAATTAAAGGCCAAAGAAAAAAATTCAGAAAATTTAAATTAAGGAAATTCATATGGAAATAGAATCAAAATATGGCATTGTAAAAATTTTTACAGAAAATATTGAAAAAGATGCTATATCTCAAATAATAAAAATGGCAAATAGCCCTCTTGGCGAAAATGCAAATATTAGAATTATGCCAGACTGCCATTCAGGAAAAGGCTGTACTATTGGGACAACTATGCTTATAAACGATAAAATTTGCCCGAATTTAATTGGTGTTGACATTGGTTGCGGTGTTGATTTAATAATAGTTAAAGAAGATATGAGCGATAAATTAGAAATATTAGATAAACTTATTCGCAAAAAAATACCAAGTGGCTTTAATATCCACGAAAATCTTAAAGAATATGATTTCAGCAATATGAAATGCTGGGATAAACTACCTAAAAAAGCAAAAGAACGTTCTCAATATTCTTTAGGCTCTTTAGGTGGCGGAAATCATTTTATCGAAGCATACACAAATGGAATTGCTGTGCATAGTGGCTCAAGGAATATAGGACAAACAGTTGCAACCTACTATCAAAATTTAGCACAAAAAACAAAAATTGATAATAAAGAATTTATTGATAAAGACTTAGCTTTTTTAACTGGAGAAGAACTTGAAAATTATTTATTTGATATGATGATAGTGCAAAGATTTGCAGTTGAAAATAGAAAAGCAATGCTAGAAGTGATAGTTAAAGATTTAAAATTAACCGTAGAGTCTAGTATTACATCAACTCATAACTATATCGATACACAAATAAAGATATTAAGAAAAGGAGCAATTTCGGCAAAAGAAGGAGAAATGCTTGTTATTCCTTTAAATATGCGCGATGGGATGCTTGTTTGCAAAGGCAAAGGAAATAAAGATTGGAATTACTCAGCACCACACGGCGCCGGAAGATTATATTCAAGAACAAAGTCAAAAGAAATATTCACTTTAGAAGAATACAAAAAATCTATGGAAGGAATTTTTTCTTCTTGCATTCATAACAGCACTTTAGATGAAAGCCCTTTTGCTTATAAAGACTATAAAGAAATCATAAATCATATTCATCCAACAGTAGAAATAATAGAAAGATTAATACCGATTTTTAATTTTAAAGCATAAACAATCAAAAAACAGCCCACTAATTGTAGGCTGTTTTTATTATTGGTATATAAAAGCTTTGCTTTTTATAGTGGATAATTTTTTATTCCATTTGAGCATTTTCAAATTGTGATTGATATAAATCTTTATAAAATCCGCCTTTTTCTATTAGCTGATTATGAGGGCCTACTTCTATAATTTTACCATCTTTCATAACTATAATTTTATCTGCATCACGTATTGTTGATAATCTATGTGCTATAACAAAACTTGTTCTATTTTCCATTAATTTATTCATTGCATTTTGTATTAGCACCTCTGTTCTTGTATCAACTGAGGAAGTAGCTTCATCTAAAATAAGCATTTTAGGATTTTGCAAAAATGCTCTAGCTATAGTTATAAGCTGTTTTTGTCCTTGAGATATATTTGAAGTCTCTTCATTTAATTCAAAATCATATCCTTTTGGAAGAGTTTTTACAAAGTTGTGAACTTGGCTAATTTTAGCAGCATTTATTAATTCTTCATCACTTGCATTTTTATTAGAATACAAAATATTATCCTTTATACTTCCTTTAAAAAGCCAAGTATCTTGAAGAACCATCCCAAACATACTTCTTAAATCATCACGTTTAAAATCAGTTATATCAACACCATCAATACAAATAGAGCCACTATTTAATTCATAATACCTCATTAAAAGCTTTACTATTGTAGTTTTTCCAGCACCTGTTGGCCCTACTATTGCAATTTTTTCTCCTGGATTTACTGTGAGTGAAAAATCTTCTATAATAGTTTTCTCTTTTGTATATCCAAAGCTTACATTATTAAAACTTACAGTTCCTATAATATTTTCTTTTTTTGTATCTTCTTGTGTCTCTTTAACTTCTTCTTCGCTATCTAAAAATTCAAACACTCTTTCTGCACAAGCCATTGCAGATTGCATCATAGTTGAAACACTTGAGAGCTGCTGTATAGGCTGATTAAATCCTTTAACGTATTCTATAAAAGATAATATATTACCAACAGTTAACTTGCCTGCTGTTACAAATCCTGCACCTATTACACAAACTGCTATATACCCCAAATTCGATATAAAAGAAGTTACAGGGCCCATAGCATGTGATGCTACCTGACTTTTAAAAGCATTAATTCTTAATTCTTCATTATAAATATCAAAATTTCTAATAGATTCTTTTTCCATATTAAATGCTTTAACAACTATATGTGATGAAAGCATCTCCTCTATATGTCCGTTTAATTGTCCCAAACTTTTTTGCTGTTTTTTATAAAGGGGCTGACTAATTTTAACTATTTTCCCTATTGAAAATGCAGAAGTTGGAATAATTAAAAATGCAATAAATGTCATTGGTATAGAAATTGAAAGCATAATAGCCACTGTTGTTATTATTAAAGTTATAGCTATTGCTATTTGTGTCATAACCTCTCTAATTGAATTTGAAATTGAATCTACATCATTTGTTATTCTTGAGAGTATATCCCCTGTTTGTGTTTTATCAAAATAGCTAAGAGGAAGTTTATTTATCTTTTCTGAAATTTCTTTTCTTAATCTATACGTAAAATTATTCGCAACTTTTGCCATTGCAAAGCCTTGGATAAGTGAAACAATGTATGATAATACGGCAAGACCTACAAGCATTAAAATAATACTTAATAAATCCTCATAATTTAAATTAAACTCACCACTTAAAAGGCTATTTTCAGCTGCATTATATAATATATCTGTTGCATTTCCAAGCAGTCTTGGTGTAAAAGCTTTAAAAAAGCTTGATATAGAAGCTAAAATCATAACTATTAATATAATGAATTTATATACTCCAAGATAATTGAATAGTTTTTTAAATGTAGTTTTAAAGTCGCGAGGTTTTTCTCCACCTCTTATAGCAGCCATAGCACCACCGCCACCACCGCCTCCGCCTTTGCCCATTCCTCTTGGCATTTGCACAGATGGTTTATCATTATCTTTTCTAACTTGCGCCATAAACTACACCTCCTCACTACTTAATTGGCTGTATGCTATTTCTTTATATTCATCACAACTCTTTAACAATTCACTGTGAGTTCCAATTCCTTTAATTTCGCCTGCATCCATAACAACTATTTTATCTGAATTCATTATACTTGAAACTCTTTGACCAATAATAATTATCGTTGGATTTTTATAGTTTTCATATATTGATTTTCTTAAATTAGTATCAGTTTTAAAATCAAGCGCAGAAAAACTATCATCAAAAATAAGTATAGGCGATTCTTTAATTAAAGCTCTTGCTATTGCAAGTCTTTGTCTTTGTCCTCCTGATACATTTGTTCCTCCTTGTGCTATATGAAAATCTAGTCCTTCTTCTTTATCCTTTATAAAGCTTTCCATTTGAGCAATTTTTAAAACTTTTAAAATCTCTTCATCGCAAGCCTCTATATTCCCCGCTTGCATATTTGTTTTTATACTACCAGAAAATAAAATACTCTTTTGAGGCACGTATCCTATTAAATCTCTTAAATTTTCAAGTCCTATATTTTTAATGTTAATCCCATTTATTAACACTTCTCCGCTTGTTGCATCATAAAATCTAAGTATTAAATTCAGTAGTGTTGTTTTTCCACATCCAGTAGAGCCTATTATTGCTGTAGTACTTCCTTTTTCAATTTTTAAATTAATATTTGATAATACATTATTTTCACTTTGTGGATATTTAAAATTAACATTAGAGAATTCTATTGTAGAGGCCTCTTTATTCATAACCACAGGACTTTCATTTTCAATTATCGAGCTTTCTTTAGCTAATACTTCACTTATTCTTTTAATAGAAACTGTAGCTCTTGGAACTATATTGAAAATACCAGTTAAAAGCATAAAGGCTTGCATTATATTTCCTGAATATTGAATAAAGGCAAGCATATCTCCAACTAATAAATCACTTTGTGCAATAACAGGAGCTGAAACCCAAACAATTAAAATAGGAACTCCTGCTTGTATAAAAGTCATCGTAGGACTCATTAAACTCATCATTCTATTTATAAAAAGATTTGTAGTTTTAAATTCAGTATTTACTTTATCAAATCTTTCTTCTTCATATTTTTGAGTTGAAAAAGCGCGAACAACCATTATTCCAGAAAGTGCTTCCCTTGCCACTAAATTTATATTATCAATAAGCTTTTGAATCTTTTTGAATTTTGGCAATACAAAAATTTGCATACTCACTATAAGTGTGATAACTAAAACAATACTTAAAGCATTCACCCATATAAGAGATGGTGCTTTTCTAATTGCCATAATTATTCCACCAATAGCCATAAATGGAGCAAAAAACATAACTCTCATGCCCATACTAAAAAGAGCTTGCATTTGCTGAACATCATTTGTTGTCCTTGTTATAAGTGATGCTGTTGAAAAACTATCTAGTTCTGCTCCTTGAAAATTTTCAATTTTTGCAAATATTGTTTTTCTTATATCTCTTGAAATACCATATCCAACATAAGAGCTTAAACATCTTACTCCCATTGTTATAACTCCACTTAAAATGGCAACTAAAATCATTTTAAAGCCGATATTATAGATATAAGCCATTTGCTCGCTTTTTAATTCATCTAATATAGTGCTATTAGTTTCTAAAAGAATCTCATTTGAATATTCTTGTATTCCAACATTAACCATATCACTCATTAAATCAGGCAGTAATAAATTACTATACGACTGCAATGCTATCATTATAATACAAACGAGAATTAAAAGAGCATACTTCTTTGCATGATCTAGAATATACTTCATTCAGTTTCCTCCTTTAAATATTCATCAATACTTTCACTTACCTTTTCTAGTAGATATATAAGTTCTTTCTTTTCTTTTTTTGATATACTCTCTATTGCCTTGCCAAAAGCCTTAACATTGTTTTTATAATCATTTTCAATGAGTATTTGTCCTTTTTGTGTAACTTTAATTATAGTTACCCTTCTGTCATTTTTAGTATACTCCCTTGTTATTAATCCTTCATCTTCTAATAAGGATAATTTTTGAGAAACACTTGGAAGCGATATTCTATCATGTTTTGCTATATCACTCGGTCTTGCTCCATCTGGAAAATGATTTAATATCACTTTTAATGTTCTTATATTTGAATGCGATTGATCTTTATTTTTCATTAATCTTTTTGTTTGAATATGAGCATCTTTTAATAAATATATTATTTTCTCGTTTTGAGTTTCTTTCATTCTATTATCTCCTTTGTATTTATTTTTAGTTAAGCAACCTAACTATTAGTTTATATAATTATTATATATCTTAATAGTTAGTATGTCAACATAAAATTAAAATAAAGGCTATAAATAGCCTTTATTTTAATTCTGTCATATGTTTGTGCCTATATTTTGGAATGAAATTGTCTCTGCATCTTGGGTTATATCTTTCTTTTATAGAAATAGTGTCGTAGTATTTTGTCCATAGCTTTTCTAAATTTTCCTCTTCTTTTGTAATAGATGGAATTTCTAAATTATCAACTTGAATTATTTTAGTTTTTTCTCTTGTTCCCATTAAAAGCTCTTTATGGTTTTCATCATATATAACAAAAGGCAAATCCAGATTTCTTGTTTTAAAATGATTAGCTATTTTATATAAAATCCTATTATTGGGCTCTATTCTTGAAACATAGGTATTATTTATTTTTTGAAACCTTACTATTCCAAGATATAAATGAGCCTCTCTAGTTATATTTTTATGCAATTTTCTTAGTGCCACTGTCGAATTAATATTATAATTATTATAAACTGAAAACCCACTTTTAAATAAATTAATAATAAAATCAAGCATTTGCATTTCAATATTTTCGCCCTCACATAAAAAGCAATCTCTCAGAAAATTAAGGGTAAACTTTGATATTTTATTTTTTATAGCATCACTTACTTTTTTATAATTTACTTCATTTGTTTTTATATAAATAGTATCATAAAAACTAGGCTGATATAAAACATCATAAACTATATTAACAGGAGTATAATTTGAATAATAGTTTTCATACACACAGCTTAAAAATCCTTCAAAGCTACCGTCGTATAAATAAACCACCTCTATTTTTTCTTTAAGCATTTAATAATAAACCTCTATCAAAAAAACTAATTTGCGAAACTTCATTTTCAATTTTAAAATTTTCTTTTCTTGTATCTAGTAAAAGCGATTCTTCTGCTTTAACTCTATCTATTTGAGTATACTGCATTGCCTTTCCTTTACAAGTGATAAAAAATCTTGCTCTTTTTAAAACAACACCTATTTTTTTCAGCGACTCAAAATCTAAATATGCCACTCTTCTAGCGCTTATTATCCTTTTAGCTGAAAGAACACCTATCCCAGGCACTCTTAACAACATTTCATAATCAGCTGTATTTATTTCTACTGGGAAAAGATGCATATTATTTAATGCCCAATTACACTTTGGATCAAAATTAGGGTTAAACATAGGATTTTCATCATTTAAAATTTCTTCTGCACGAAACCCATAAAATCTTAAAAGCCAATCTGCTTGATAAAGTCTGTGTTCTCTCAGAAGTGGTGGTTTTTCTCCTAATTGCGGTAAATTCCTATCATTATTTACTCCTATATAAGCAGAAAAGAACACTCTTTTTAATTTATATCCATCATAAAGCCCTTGCGTGAGTCTTAAAATTTGCAAATCGCTTTCATCGCTTGCCCCCACTATCATTTGTGTAGATTGCCCTGCTGGTGCAAATTTTGGAGCATTTTTATAAATTGTTAACTCCTTTTTTGCTTCTATATTTTTATTTTTTATTTCCTTCATTGGCAGAAGAATATTTGATTTTGTTTTGCTAGGGGCAAGCTTTTTAAGACTATTTTCACTTGGTAGTTCTATATTAACACTCACTCTATCAGCTAAAAAACCCACCTCTTGTGTTAACTCCCTGCTTGCTCCTGGAATAATTTTTGCATGGATATATCCATTGAAGTTATACTCATACCTTAAAATCTGCATGCATTTAATGATAAGCTGCATAGTGTAATCTGGATTTTTTAAAACCCCTGATGATATAAATAATCCTTCTATATAATTTCTTTTATAAAAATCTATAGTTAAATCAGCAAGCTCTCTTGGTGTAAAGGCAGCTCTTTTCACATCATTACTTTTTCTGTTAATACAGTAAACACAGTCGTATTCACAGTAGTTTGTAAATAAAACTTTTAAGAGTGATACACATCTGCCATCACTCGACCAAGTATGACAAATTCCTGCATTATAAACAGAACCTATTCCATTTTTTTCTGCTTTTCTATCACTACCACTCGAAGTACAAGAAGCATCATATTTTGCACTATCTGCAAGTATTGTTAGTTTTTCAAAAATATCCATATCTAATATTCCTTTTACTTTAACTTTATATCAATTATAACACCTATTCGTTGTTTTTGCAATACTTTAAACAACTTTAAGTTGTAAAAATTATCCATCCATTTGTTATATTTGACAAATAATTAACTATCAATTTATGCATTTTACCATATTTGATATTGTTTTTTATCATTTTCCGTGATATAATATATTTCTAGTTTTATATAAAAAAGAAAAGGACTTATAATATGAATAGAGAAGAAAAACTAAGCAAAACCCCCATAGCAAAACTAATGCTAGAACTTTCAATTCCAATGATTTTAGCACAATTTGTAAATGTTTTATACAACATGGTTGATAGAATGTATATAGGAAGAATTGAGGGTGTTGGAGCATCTGCTTTAACAGGGCTTGGATTATGCTTTCCAATTATAGTAGTTATATCAGCTTTTTCATCATTCGCAGGTGCAGGCGGTGCCCCTCTTGCAGCAATAGAGCTTGGAAAAGGCGATAGAGAAAAGGCAAGAAAAATTTTAGGTAATGCGATTATATTAATTATATTTTTTGCAATAACTCTAACAACTATATTTTTAATTTTCCAAAAACCTCTACTGTATCTTTTTGGCGCTAGCGATGTTACCATTCCATATGCACTTGATTACTTATCAATTTATTTAATAGGAACAATTTTCGTTCAGCTGTCACTTGGATTAAACCCATATATAACTTGTCAAGGACAAACAAAAATAGCTATGCTTTCTATTGTTATTGGCGCTATAACTAATATAATCTTAGATCCAATATTTATTTTCACTTTAAATATGGGAGTAAAAGGAGCTGCTCTTGCAACTATAATTAGCCAAGCTATTAGCGCTATATGGATATATAAATTTTTATCTTCTGATAGTAGTTCTTTAAAAATTACTAAAGATATTATAAAATTTGATAAAGAAATAGTTAAAAAAATTGCCTCTCTTGGTATTTCACCATTCATTATGCAGTCAACTGAGAGCCTTGTTTCTATAACATTTAATAGTAGACTTGCTTTATTCGGTGGCGATTTATACGTTGGCTCTTTAACAATTCTAACGAGTGTTATGCAAATGTTTACTATACCTATTAGCGGATTTACTATGGGTATTCAGCCTATAATTAGCTACAACTATGGTGCAAAAAATCTTGATAGAGTTCGCAAAACAATTAAATACTCTTTACTAGTTACTTGCACTGTCGCTTTTTTAAGTACTGTTACAGTTATTTTAAACCCAACATTCTTTGCTTCAATTTTTACAAACGATGAACAGCTAATAGCTTTAGTGGGTGAAGTTCTTCCTATATTTATTGCTGGTATGCTTATTTTCGGTCTTCAAATGTCATCTCAGAGTGCCTTTGTTGGGCTTGGATTTGCTAAAATATCTTTATTTATAGCATCACTTAGAAAAATTATTTTATTAATTCCATTAATTTATATTCTATCAGAAACTTTTGGACTTATGGGGATATACTGGGCGGAGCCAATTGCAGATACAACTTCTGCTTTAACAGCCGGTACTATGCTATTTATAGTTTATAACAAGATTTTAAAAAAGGATAATATTTAATTAGATTTAAAATCTTTAAATTTAAAAAAGACAGAAAATGTTTAAATTTCATTTTCTGTCTTTTTTTGTTTTTAATATAATACTTTACTTTTTAATAATATTTATGGTATAGTTTTAATGTAAATTTAATATATTTTATAACGAGAAAGGACTTTATTATGTTTATTCGCGTACTTGAGCCAGATGAAATTCCAAATGCTTTAAAACTTGTATGGAATGCTTTTGAGGAACACGATTCGCATGAATTTGATGAAAAACTTACCAAATCTTTTAAGGCCTTTTTAACCAATGTACCTAAAATACCTAATTTAAAATTTTATGCAACTTTTGAAAATGGCAAAATGATAAGCATAGCAGCTATGGATAATAACCATCTTCTAATTCTTTTTGTACACAAAGAATTTCGCAACAGAGGTGTTGCAAAACTCTTATGGTATGATATAGTTACTTTTATGAAGAATAAAATATTCACTGTAGATGCAGCCCCGCCATCGATAGATTTATACAAAAGATTAGGTTTTTCTTTAACGGGAGAAGAAAAAATTATAAATGATGTAGTTCTCTCTTCTATGAGGTATGTAAAACAACTATAAATGGAGTAAAATTAAATATGGAGCAAAACAAAAAAACTTGTGATTCAAATTGTGCTGGATGTCCTCATCCTTGTGGTATGCAAAGATTATGCACAGGCTCGTGTAGTAGCTGTATGAATCCTTGCTACAGCCCAAAGAAAAAAATTATAACCGAGTAAAAAAACAAAAAGCGATGATAAATAAATATCATCGCTTTTTAATTTTATTTTCTTAATTATTGAGCATCATTTGCTTCTTCTCTTTTTTTAGCCATATCTAAAATAGCATCTTTTCTTGAAAGATTAATTCTTTTTTGATCATCTATCTCTGTTACTTTAACAAAAATTTCATCACCAACATTAACTATATCTTCCACTTTTTCAACTCTTTTTTCATCTAATTTAGAAATGTGAACAAGTCCTTCTTTACCAGGAGCAATTTCAACAAATGCACCAAAGTTCATAAGTCTTGTAACAACACCTTTATAAATAGCGCCAACTTCTGGATCAAAAACAATTGTTTCAATAATTGAAATTGCAGCAGCAATATTTTCAGCCACTATACCGCTTACAAATACTTTACCATCATCTTCTATATCAATAGTAACTTCGCATTCAGCACAGATTTTTTGAATAACTTTTCCGCCTTTACCAATAACGTCTTTGATTTTTTCAGGATCAATTTGTAATCCTTTCATTTTAGGCGCATATTTTGATAATTCGCTTCTTGGCTCTGGTATAGCTTTAAGCATAACATCATCTAAAATATGAAGTCTTGCTTTTCTGCATTTTTCAAATGCTTCTTCTATTATTTCATATGATAAACCATCAACTTTAATATCAACTTGGATAGCTGTAATACCTTCATGTGTACCACCAACTTTAAAGTCCATATCGCCAAAGAAATCTTCAAGTCCTTGGATATCAAGCATAGTCATCCATCTATCGCCCTCTGTTATAAGACCAACAGAAATACCTGCAACTGGAGCTTTAAGTGGAACACCAGCGTCCATAAGAGCAAGTGTTGAGCCACAAATTGCACCTTGGCTAGTTGAGCCGTTTGAAGAAAGAATTTCTGAAACTAAACGAATAGTATAAGGGAAATCTTCTTGATTTGGAAGAACTGGAACTAAAGCTCTTTCAGCTAAAGCACCGTGACCTATTTCACGTCTACCTGGAGAACGCATCGGTCTTGCTTCACCAACTGAGTATGGTGGGAAGTTGTAATGGTGCATATATCTTTTTTCTGTAACATCTGCTAAGCCATCAATTAATTGTGCATCTCTTGATGAGCCTAAAGTTGCAACAGTTAGAACTTGTGTTTGTCCTCTTGAGAATAAACCTGAGCCGTGAACTCTTGGAAGAATTCCAACTTCTGAAGTTAATGGACGAATTTCATCAATTCCTCTACCATCAACACGTTTATTATCATCTAACAGCCATCTACGAACAACATATTTTTGTAGTTTATACATAGATTCGTCTATCATTCCTATTTCATCTGGATAAACTTCATCTAATTTTTCATGAACTTCTGTGTATACAGGGCCAAGACGCTCTTCTCTAACATTTTTATCATCAGTATCTAAAGCTGCTCTTACTTTTTCAATAGCAATTTCTTTAACTGCTTCATAAATCTCAGGATTTACTACAACTGGCTCGAAAACATACTTTTCTTTTCCAATTTCTGCTACTATTTCATTAACAAAAGAAATAAACTTTTTAATTTCTTCATGTCCTAATTTAATAGCATCCATCATTATTTTTTCAGAAACTTCGCTTGCACCAGCTTCAATCATAACAATTTTTTCTTGTGATGCTACTAAAGTTAATTCTAATTTATTATTTTTTCTTTGTTCTTCATTTGGCATAAGAACTAATTCACCATCAACAAGGCCAACTGAAATACCACCGATAGGTCCGTTGAATGGAACATTTGAAATACAAGTTGCAATAATTGCACCTAGCATACCTGTGATTTCTGGATCGTGATCTTGATCAACTGACATAACTGTCATAACGATAGAAACATCATTTCTCATATCACTTGGAAATAATGGACGCATTGGTCTATCAACAACACGTGATGATAAAACTGCATTATCACTTGGACGGCCTTCTCTTCTCATAAATGAGCCTGGAATTCTACCAACTGAATAGATTTTTTCTTCAAAATCAACACCTAGAGGGAAAAAGTCAATCCCTGGACGTGGTTTTTGGCTCATAGTGATATTAGCTAAAACAACTGTTTCACCATATCTTACAAGGCAAGAACCGTTTGATAATTCACACATTTTACCTGTTTCAATAACAAGTTTTCTGCCTGCAAACGTAGTTTCAAATACTTTAAAACTCATAATTTAATACTCCTTTTTTTGAGGGAGAGTATTTTTAGCAATGAACTCAGCTTTTAAAATTTAAAAGCTCAATTTACTGCTAAAATACATTTTACTCCCAATTCCTATTGTTTTTTTACCTTTAATTATAGACTAAAAGGCAGATGCAAGCATCTGCCTTAAATTCTAAATTATTTACGTAGACCTAATTTTGCAATAATAGCACGGTATCTTTCGATATCATTCTTTTGTAAATATGCTAATAAGTTTCTACGACGACCAACCATTTTAAACAGACCTCTTCTTGAGTGATGATCTTGTTTGTTTGATTTTAAGTGCTCAGTTAAGTGGTTAATTCTTGCTGTTAATAGAGCAACTTGCACTTCTGGAGATCCTGTGTCTCCTTCGTGAGTTTGGTTAGCTTTGATTATTTCGTTTTTGTTTAACATAATCTTTTCACCTTTCTTTTTTTATTTTCGCCAAAACTCAGCAGAGGGCTGGTGAATTCTTGATAATCAAGATTTTTATCCCAAAACCGATTTCTGGTTACCTAAAGTATTATATCACTATAATAAGTATTTGTAAAGAATTTTATATTAAAGTTTACAAACACTTATATAATGCTTCATAATTTAAATTTTATTCTTTATTATCTAAATATTTTTTTGATTTTTCTGCCACTGATTTTATCATATTAGCAAGCTCGTCTAATGAATCATACTTTTTTGCTTCTAACACAAAATCATAAAATTCAAGTTTTATATTTTTTCCATATAAATCTCCTGAAAAGCCTAATATATAAGTCTCACAGGTAACATCTTCTCCCATAACAGTTGGGCGTTTTGTTATTCCTGTTGCAGATGGATACACTTTATTATTAATATAAGTCCCCGTCATATAAACGCCTTTTTTTGGCATACACATTGTATCTGGATAAATTTGATTAATAGTTGGTGTTCCTATTGTTCTGCCTAATTTCTTTCCATGTCGAACTTCAAAATCAACAGAGTAATTTCTGCCTAGCAACTTAGCTACTTCTATCATTTCTCCATTTTCAAGATATTCTCGAATTAAAGAACTACTTACAATTTTATCTTCTAATGTAATAGTTTGTGCTAATTTAAAATAAATGCCTCTTTCTTTGCAAAGCTCTTCTAATATTTTAATATTCCCACTCCTATTTTTTCCAAATAAAAAGTTTTCTCCACAAAAAACAGCTTTTACTTTCATAGATTTAACTAAAATTTCATCCACAAATTCCTCGGGAGTAAGTGATGAAAAATCAGTAAATTCAGGGCAGTAAAACAAATCTACACCCAAATCATAAATAGCTTCTACTTTTTGCCTTTTAGATAAAATATCTTTCCCTTTATGATTTAATTTAACTGATTTTGAAAAGGTAAACACTGCTTTTTCTAAATTATTTTCATTTGCATACTCACACATTGAATTAATTAATTGTGTGTGTGCTATATGTACACCATCAAAATATCCTAGGGCTACAGCATTTTCTTTTTCGCTTTCAAAATTTATACTATAAACTTCCTTCACTTGCTTCTTCCTTTTCTTTTTCCACAAATAATTTAACAAGATAAAGTTTTTTATCTTTAATTTCTCCCACTGCATAAAATTTATCATTATAATAAATTCTATACTGACCATCTTCTTTTGAGATACTACTTCTTGCTCCATTTAAAAGCCTTTTTGCAAGCTCTTTTGTTAAATGAATTTCTGGTAAATGACTAAAAACTGTATCGATATTTAAAACTAAATCATCTAGTTTTTCTTCATCCCTTGCTTTTTGCAGTTCTTCTAATGTGATGCAATTTTCTATTGAATATCCGCATGCTTTTGTTCTTTCAAGAGCCGTTAAAACAGCTCCACAACCTAGCTTTTCTCCGATATCTTCAACTAAAGTTCTTATATATGTGCCTTTAGAGCAAAAAACTTTAATTGTGTATTCATCATCATTTGAATTCAAAAATTCTATTGAATGAATAGTAATAGTTCTTAATTTTCTATCAACTGTTATCCCTTGTCTTGCAAGTTTATAAAGAGGTTGTCCATTAATTTTAACAGCAGAATACATAGGTGGATACTGCCCAATTTCTCCAACAAATGAATTAATAGCCTCTAAAACTTCTTCTTTTTTGCAATTCACTTCTCTTGTTTTTATCTCTTCGCCAGTTATATCGCCTGTATCTGTATTTATTCCAAGTTTAAATGTTGCAATATATTCTTTATCTTGCACTATTTGCATATCAACAGCCTTTGTAGCCCTTCCTAAAAACAAAGGAAGAACTCCTGTTGCCATTGGATCAAGTGTACCTGAATGGCCCACTTTCCTTGTAGAAAGTATGCCTCTTGATTTTGCCACTACATCAAAACTTGTCCAATCAGAAGGTTTATTTAAAAGGATAACACCTTGGTAATTTAATTGCATAAAGCTTTCTCAACTTCCCTTAGAATTGCTTTTTTAACACCTTCTAGACTTCCAGTTATCTCGCATCCTGCAGCTTTATTATGTCCGCCACCGCCAAAACTTTGAGCTATATCACTCGCTGAAACTTCTTTATTAGTTCTAAGTGATATTTTATAAGTATCTTCTGAAAGAGCCCTAATAGTTACCCCTACTTCAACACCCTCAATACTTCTTGGAATATTAGTTATACCTTCAATATCAGTTATCCCAGGTTTTACTTCATCCATTAAATCTTTATCAAGAGTTATAATAGCGCATTTTGAATCTAAAAAGAATTCTAAATGGTTTAGAGCATATTTTTCTATTTCAATAGTTTTTCTAGTTTTAGACATAAAAAATTTATCAACTATCATATTATGATTAATTCCAATAGAAAATAATTCTGCCGCTACTTTATGGCATTCTTCATTAACTGATGAAAATTTAAAACAACCAGTGTCAGTTAACATACCTGTATAGCAAGAATTTGCTATTATTTCAGTTATCTCTACACCCATTTCTTTAATTATATAATATATAAGCTGAGTTGTAGAAGGCATATCACCATAACAGCAAGTGTAGTGTGCATAGCCTGTATTTGTTGGATGATGATCTATTGATAAATCAACATTATCTAAAATATCTTCTTCTAAATCTCCCAGTAGATGCCTTGTAGCACAGTCTACTGATACTATAAATTCAGGTTTAAATTCGTTATTAAATATATCTATTTGCATAAAATCATATCTTTTTGAAAATTCATCTTGGCAAAGTACTGCCGCTTTTTTTCCAAGAGATTTTAAAGCCCATAGAAGTGCTGCTGCTGTTCCTATTGTATCGCCATCTGGATTTTTGTGAGATAAAATTAATATATTATCCTTTTCAAGCAGCATATCTGCTGTTTGCTTAATATCTATACTATTTAACATTTTTATTCTTCCTTCTTGTTTACACAATTACTTTTTGTCAGCGTTTATATCCCTAATTAATTCATTAATCTTTTGTGCATAGGCTGTTCCATCATCTTTAATAAACGTTATTTCAGGACTTCTTTTTATTCTCATTCTTCTTGATAATTCGCCTCTTATAAAACCTTGACCTTTTTTTAATGCTTTAATAGCATCTAAACAAGCTTCATCACCCTCTAAAACACTTATATGCACTTTTGCAGAGGTTAAATCAGGAGCAGTTTCAACTCTCATTACCGTTAAAAAACATTGCAATCTTGGATCTTTCATTGAAGAAATAATTGAAACTAGCTCTCTTTTAATATCTTCATTTAATCTTTCTATTCTTGCACTAGCCATAAAAATTCTCCTTTCCTTTTTTAGAATTAAAAGAGTGAAAAAATCACTCTTTTAATTTATTAATCTTTATATTCTTCTATTATATATGATTCAAAAATATCGCCTTCTTTAATATCGCTAAATTTCTCTAAACCGATACCACATTCGTAGCCAGTAGCCACTTCTTTAACGTCGTCTTTAAATCTTTTTAATGAGTCTATTTCATCTTCTGCTATAACTATACCATCACGAACAACTCTAATTTTTGCATTTCTTGCAACTTTACCAGTTTTAACGTATGAGCCGGCAATAGTACCGTAGCTTGAGATTTTATAAACACTTCTAACTTCCGCTGTTCCAAGTTCAACTTCTCTGAATTTTGGATCTAGCATGCCTTTCATAGCATCTTGAACATCATTTATAGCATCATAGATAACTCTATACATACGAAGTTCGATTCCTTCTTCATCCGCCTCAAGTTTTGCAACTGGATCTGGACGAACATTAAATCCGATAACTATAGCATTTGATGCAGAAGCTAACATAACATCGCTTTTACTAATTGCACCAACACCTGCATGTATAACTTTAACTCTAACTTCTTCATTATTTAATTTTTCAAGTGATTGTTTAACAGCTTCTGCAGAACCTTGAACATCGGCTTTAACGATAATTGGTAGTTCTTTCATTTCGCCTTCTTCAATTTGGCTAAATAGATTATCAAGAGTAACTTTTCTATATGAATTAAATTTCTCTTCTTTAATACTATCGCTTCTTTGCTGTGCTAGTTCTCTTGCTAATTTTTCATCTTCAACCGCATCGAATAAATCGCCCGCTGTTGGAACTTCTGTAAGACCTGTAATTTCAACTGGAGTTGATGGACCTGCTTCTTCTAATCTTACACCTTTATCATTAGTCATAACACGAACTCTACCTACTGCAGTACCTGCAATAATTACGTCGCCTTTTCTTAATGTACCATTTTGAACTAAAACAGTTGCAACAGGGCCAAGGCCTTTATCAAGTCTTGCCTCAATTACAGCGCCTTTTGCTCTTCTAGCTGGGTTAGCTTTAATTTCTGCTACATCACTAATTAAAGTAATCATTTCTAACAGAGTATCTATACCCTCGCCTGTTTTAGCTGAAATTGGAACTGATATAATATCACCGCCCCATTCTTCCACAACAAGTCCGTGCTCTGTTAATTCTTGTTTTACTTTATCAGGATTCGCTGTTGGCTTATCCATTTTATTAATAGCTACTATAATTGGAAGCTCTGCAGCTTTTGCATGGTTTATTGATTCAATAGTTTGAGGCATAATTCCATCGTCCGCTGCAACAACTAATATAGCAACGTCGGTAATTTGTGCACCTCTTTGACGCATTGAAGTAAATGCTTCGTGTCCTGGAGTATCAAGGAATGTAAGCACTTTATCATTAGCTGTAACTTGGTATGCACCTATATGCTGTGTAATACCGCCCGCTTCACCTGTTGTAACACTTGTTTTGCGAATAGCATCTAGTAAAGAAGTTTTACCGTGGTCGATATGCCCCATAACAACAACAACCGGTGGTCTTTCTTCTGTGTTTTCTGTTGTATCTTCAACTTCTTCAAACAGTCTTTCTTCAATAGTAACAACAACTTCTTTTTCAACTTTTGCGCCTAATTCTTCTGCTATTAAAGCCGCTGTATCAAAATCTACTATTTGGCTAATAGATGCCATAACACCTAGCCCCATTAATTTTTTTACAACTTCTGACGCTGTTACTTTTAATCTTGTAGCAAGCTCACCCACTGAAATTTCTTCTGGAATTTGCACTTTTAATTGAGCTTTTCTTGCTTTTTCAAGATGAAGTCTTTCTAATTTTTGAGCTTCTGTTTCAACTTTCTTTTTAGCATAAGGATTCATTTTTTGGTTATTGTTTTTGTTCTTACCAAACTTTTGTTTTCCGCCAAAATTTGAATTCTTTCTATTGCTATTAAAGTTTTTTGTTTGTGCTAATTTATCGTATTTTTCATTAAATTTATCAAGATTAACATTAGACTGACGTGTATCTACTGTTACAATCACTCTTTCTTGTTTTACAGACTCTTGTGTTTGTTTTGGCTTATGAACTGGTTTTTGAACAACAGTACCATCTGCTTTACGAAGCGGCTCATTTGAAACTTTTCTCTCTTCTTGTTTTTTAGGCTGCATCGGTTTTTTTGCCATTTCTTGATTATTAGTTTGTTTTTGTATATCTTTTTTAGGTTCTTGATTTTTAGAAAATTCTTTTTTCTCTACTGGTTTTTTATCCATCGGCTTTTTGTCCACTGGCTTTTTATCAGCAGGTTTTTTCTCTACAGGCTTTTCTTCTTTCTTTGCGCCTCCTTGTAGATATTCATTTATGTTTTTAACGCTGGCTTTATTTGTATAATGTTCATATAAAGCATTAGCTTCATTTTCTGTTAAAACAGTTGTCTTTTTTAAATCTTGTTTTTTTAATAGTTGTTCTATTTCTCCAAGGCTAGCTTTAGAATCAAGATTAAAATCATCAATTAAATCTTTGATTTTGTATTTTATAACCATTTATTTCTTCCTTTCATTTTCTTAAATTTTATTTCTCAAGTGCATTTTTACATAGTTTTGCTATATTTTCATCCGTTATAGCCACTATCGCCGTTAATCTATTTAAAATTTGTGAGATTTCATATTGTGTAAGATCTATTTTTGTTATATCAATAATATCTTTTGTAAAATACTCCACTCTTTTTAACGT
>CAYJEK010000042.1:0-9454 GCA_964369205.1 uncultured Oscillospiraceae bacterium
TATAAAACATTTCATATACCTACAAAAGTCAACTATTATTTTATTTAAGACAACACAACATACAGCAATTACTTTCTTGACAAATACTATATATTGTGTTATCATATCTATGTAATTGATTTTTGTACCGGGTTTCCCAAGATGTAGTAATACATTTTTTGAGTACACATCACGAAGTTTCGTGAGTTAAGTTTGAAATTAAGTGTCATTAGGACAACTCTCTTATAGGATTATTATGCCTATACGAAGTTGCCTTGTGGCACTTTTTTTATGTTTTGCAAATGCAAAGCATCAATATTTTATAGCCGATTACGGCAGAAAGGAGAACATTATGTTCAGTCAATTAACTACAACAGGAAGGGTCACTGCAGATTTGGAACTCAAAACAAGCACAAAGAATATACCATATGTGAGTTTCAGTATTGCTGTGAACAAAGGAAAGAAGGAGGATCAAAAAACAACATTTTATAAGTGTGTAGTCTTTAGAGAAGAAGCAGAGAAAATCGTTAAAGCCGGTGTTAAAAAAGGAAGTCTTTTAGCAGTTTCGGGTGAATTCGAAATGTCCGAGTATGAAAGTAAAACCAGAGGTATGGTGACAGAGCCAAAAATTACAATTCACTATTGGAAATATTTGTTTGCTGGTGGCGCGAAACAGGACAATAACTACTCAGCTTCAACAGATAGCCAAGATATACCTGATGGCTATGAGCCTATTGACTGTGACGATGAACTACCGCTTGGATTTTAAAGCGGAACTTAAAGAGGAATGGACGATGCAATGCACTAAGGTGCAATTTGTATCATTCATTCCTCTTTTTTTGTTTTTAGAGGAAAGGAAGATATCAGTATGAAAAGAAAAAATATTTTTGGAAATGTAAAATGGCTTATTGTTTCTATGTTAATCAGCATGGCTTTCTTCAAAGGAGATGTGGGTGAATACATCTTAATGGCTGTGGTTGGAATTTGGATTCTTATCACACTATTTCAAGTATTTTACCCGAAAATTCGTGAAGTAATAAGAAACAAACAAGCAAACGCATCAACTATAGAGCCTATAGTAAGCACACCAACGGAAGTTGTTTTACAAGAAGTAGTTCCCGAAACATCAGAGCAAATTTTAATGCGTCATGTAAACTTTCGCATCACAGACAAGCTTAAAACAGCTTTCCCACAGGCAACTTGGGAATGGGTGGATACAATACCAATGAATCTTGTTATGGATGGCGGTATTGGTCGCATTAAGACTCAGCATACAGGCGAATTTAACTATGCTGATGTTTTGTTTGGAGAATATGCCGGTATACGCTTTCGAATGCTCAAGATGGTGGATTTTAACACTGATAGCATGGAATGTGCTACTGAAGTTAAAGAACAGAGTGATGCCGAGGGATACGATGTTTCATCTTGGTATAATATCGCTGCTCAGCAAACGCTTATAAACATTATCACTGAGCTAAATACTAAAGGACATTCATCACTTGTTGTGAATGAAGACGGATCTGTGCATACAGAAGGAAGTGAGCTTGAAACAGCTCTTGCTATTTTGGAGAATATGCCTCAAAAATCGTATTGGGAAGAACTTGCAAAGGTTATTGCAGGAGAAGGTCTCAATGTGGCAATAAAAGAAAACAGCATCAAATTAGAATGGTAAAGGAGAACAAATATGGCACACAAATTATTTGAAAATTGGATGTGGAACAGAGCGTTGCCAGCTCCGTTTAACGATTCATCAGTTAGTACGCGTCAGAATATAACCTCTGCCTACAGTGGTTCAGCAAGAACAAAACATTCAACACTACATGCCGCTACCTTAAAAGCACTATTAAGATATGCAGAGCTTTCAACCGCAACTTCTAAAGGTGCATCTGTTACAGATTTAGGAGCAATAGGTACACAAAACGGAAAGATAGATATAGCTGAGTATCCCAGTACAGATGGATTAACTCATATAGTTGTTTATAATCGTCAAAAAGGCACCTTGATGGCTGCCAAAATTGACAGCCCAACATCTATGAACATAAAGCCGTACATTCTAAAAGATAGCGAAAGCAGTGGCTCTGCTCTCATATTTGCACTTATTCCAAAGGCCCTTGAGGACAGCGAGATGAACAGTGCTTTTGCAGATTTTCTTCAGCATTATGAAAATGGATTTACTGAGCTTGATAAAGCTGCTGAGCTGGCAGGACTACTTTGCGACAATATATATCGCAGAGTTTCAAACGCCGCTTCTATTGGAGAAAACGGAATTCCGGTTACTGTTCCAAACACATTCAATATCCAACTACTGAGTACTATGGCGTTTTCACAAGGAACCTATGCACCATCACAGGTAATGCTTGGTGATTTCACATTTATGAAACCCGGCACAATGAAGCCCAAAGCAAGAAAGAAAATCACGCATGATGATTTTGTAGGTATGTATAAACAAAATGAGCGAGAACTTAGCTCAAAAGAGGAAAATCTCATCCCTGCTCTTCCATCTTGGTATGTAATTCCACCTGAAGTTGAAACAGTTTGTAAGCATATTATGCAAACGACAAAAACTGAGCAACCTATGAGAAATTTTTTACTTAGAGGACCGAGTGGTACAGGTAAAACTGAAGGTGCAAAAGCAATAGCAGCAGGATTAGGATTACCGTATATGCATATCACTTGCTCAGCCAATACAGAAATTTTCGATTTGGTCGGTCAAATTTTACCTGATATGGATGATAAGACGGTTGGAGAAATAACATTGCCTACATTTGATGACATTCGTATGGATCCTGCATCAGCTTATTTTAATATGACAGGAACATACGATGATGATGCCACTGAAGATGATGTGTACAACAAGCTACTTGAGGTAATTAAGAGTAATTCATCTGAAAATAGTGGTGATCAAAAACAAAAGTTTAAGTATGTGGAAACTGAACTAATAACAGCACTTAAATGCGGCTACTTAGTCGAAATTCAAGAGCCTACAGTTATTTCAAACCCCGGCGTATTAGTCGGATTAAATTCACTACTTGACAGGTGCAATGCCATTACCCTACCAACAGGAGAGCGCATAGAGCGTCACCCTGATACAGTTATAGTTGTCACTACAAATGTCAGTTATGAAGGTTGTAAGAATCTAAATCAATCCATTATATCCCGTATGAACTTGGTGGTAGATGTGGATGAGCCGGATACTGATACTTTAACGAAGCGTGTACTTGGTATTACTGGGTGCAGTGACAAAGATATGGTAAAGAAAATGGCACAAACCATAAGTGATATTGTAGAAAAATGCAGAGAAACGATGATAACCGACGGTAGTTGTGGTGTAAGAGAGCTTATATCTTGGGTTCAATCCTATATGATTATAGGCGATGCACTTGAAGCGGCGAAATACACGGTATTGTCCTCAGTATCGGGTGATCCTGAAAACAGAGAAGAAATATTCTCGACTTGTATAGAACCGATATTTGTATCTTAAAATGGAAAGGAGTTGAAATTATGAAAAAGAATGAAAAATTATATTTGTGTGCAGATAGCGAAGAATATGAGATTTAAAGATGGTCGATTTGTCTATACAGTCGGCGAGGAATATTTCTTTGCACACAACTTAAAAAAACTACGCTACAGGCGTATTCCAAAGATGTCACAACATGAACTTGCTGGTAAGTTAGGTGTGTGTCGAAGTACATATGCTGATTACGAAGCTGGTAGACGCATACCACCGGCATGGTTCATACTCAATGCTTCAAATTATTTCAATGTAGCAATGGATGACATTTTATCGGAAAATATGAAAAATAGAAAGGATTAATTTTATGAGGACATCGCACACAAATATCAAACGCCGTATTCTTGATGTGAAGTCAAAACTCACAGATAAACAGATTTTCGGCTCACACGCATTTGGTGCATATCTAACAGATATTGCTGAAGCTTCGGCAAAGCGATACAAGCGTAAACTCACAGTCAAAATGATATGGGATGATAGTGAAAATGCTAATATTGCCTATACAAATAATCGAAGCATCGTAATAAACGGTGCTAATTATTTGACAAGTAGCTTCCCGGGCAGAAAGCTTAAAGCAGACAGCCTTATGGGACTGAATGGACATGAGCTTGGACATGTGTTATACACCAATTTTACTGCTCACATGAACTATATCAATGCACTATTGGCGGGTCGGTTTTATCCGACTCTGCCAGATGGTCTTAGTGATGAGGAAAATGAGTGGGCGGAGGAAATTGTAGAAAACCTCAAAAATGATGAAGTTGCAAAAGGAGTCATACTTAAAGTGGCGGGCAATATTACAAACATCTTAGAAGATGTATATGTTGAAGCTCGTATATGTAATGATTTTCCGGGCAGGTTCGCTACAGGAATCAGACTCAACAATCTGCGCTTTAGTGAGTATGTACCCACAATAAAGACTCAGATAGACAAGGGAGATTATAAGTTTGCAATAGCAGCTAATCTTATCATACAGTATTGTAAAAGCGGTGATATTAACAATGTAGATGACTACAAAGGTGAATATCTTGAGTTTATAGCTGAATGCATCCCCTTGGTTGATGAAAGTGTTTATGATGATGATATGCGAAGTAGATTTTCTGCATCTAACCACATCATGATTAAAGCGTGGGAATATATAAAGGAACTTATTGAAAAAGCACGCGAAGCTGATAAGGAAAATAAAGCAAGCGGTGGTAGCAAAACATTGGAGGAAATTTTGAGCGAACTGCTGGGAGAACTTGCAGGGCAAATTGCTCAGATGAGTGAAGATCCTACCGGCACTACTAAAGGCGCAACCGCAAAAGGAAAGTTTGCTCCATCACCTGATGCTGAGGATGCTGCGATGGAAGAACTAAAGCAGGTCATTGCTGAGGAAAGTGCTCGAATATCCCTTGTGAAAACTGAAAGTTTTTCTGAGGGTGATGATGGTTCTATAAAGAAAAATAATTCTTATTTGGGTTCAGGTTATGAAGGTGCTGATAAAGATATGGAGCGTATTATGAACAATGTAGCTTCAGAAATTACTTATGAGCAGATGGAAAATGAACTTAGTGAGGAATTACAATCAGAGGCAGGAAGAATCAATTATGGGAACGCCCATAGAGGAATTAAAATGGTAATCAACCGTATGAGCTATGTAAACCCAGCTTATAAAACGATGTATCAAACAGTATCATCGCCTTTGCTTACACTCTCGAAGCGTATGCAAAAACAAGTGATGCAGGTACTTAAAGACAATCGTGCAGGCGGAAAGCAAACCAATCTTTTAATGGGTAGACGACTTAATGCAAGGTCATTTGTCCGTGATGATGGTAAGGTGTTTTATAACAACAGATTGCCTCAAGATTCGGCAGAGCTTGCGGTGGCACTTTTAGTGGATGAATCAGGCTCAATGCATTCATGCGACAGAATTACCTCTGCACGCGGAGCAGCAATCGTCGTTTATGATTTCTGCAAAAAGCTTGGAATACCTGTTATGATTTCTGGACATTCAACTGCTCATAAAACTGTAGAAATGTACAGCTATGCCGAGTTTGACTCGGTTGACGGCAATGATATGTACAGGCTTATGGATATGACAGCTCGATCTGGAAACAGAGATGGTGCGGCACTGAGATATGTAAGTGAGAAATTATCTAAGCGAAGCGAAAAAACAAAGCTACTTATACTAATTTCTGATGGACAGCCGGCAGATGATAACTATTATGGTACTGCGGCAGAAGCTGATCTTAGAGGTATAAAACAGGAATATAAAAACAAAGGCATAACTATGTTTGCGGCGGCGATAGGAAATGATAAGGATAATATAGAGAGAATTTACGGCGATGGCTTTTTAGACATCACCGAGCTTAATATGTTGCCTACAAACCTTACGAAGCTAATAGCAAGGTATGTCAAATTTTAAGGAGGATCTACAGTGGAAAGAACTTATATTTCAAGGCAAATTGCTGTCTACAAAACTGATAAAAAGCTTATTGAGTTTAATGACAAGCTGCGTCCTGCGCCTATAGACAACTATGCACATATCCATGCTGAAGGCGAAAAGGATGGGAACGGAAACAAGATATACTCGCTTATTGGGCTTGTGGTTCAAGACTATTCAAAAGGCACAGGAGACAACACGATTCGTGCTACAGTCAATCTATCACCTGAAGATATTCAGTATATTTTTTGCAATCTATCAAATGGTGTAACGGAATTTAGTTTCAATAGAGATAAAATCTATGGTACACCTGATAAGGCTGGAAGATCAACTGTAAACAAAGTACGCATCCAAAGAGCTCCAAAGGCTGCTGATGGAACACCTCGTACATACCCTTGGTATATTGAGGTGGATAACGGAACCGGTATTGCAGCGAAAGCGAAGACCGGTGGGACATATATTCAAAAGAATAGCTTTCTGTCCCAATATAAAATCTTTGTTAACATAAACGATCAAGATTTTTTCAGGTTGATGAGCAGGGTTTCAAGCTATATAGCTGCTTGGGAGCTGGCATTTGGAATTAATCTAATAAGAAAAGGTACCGAGGCTATTGCACTAAATATGCAACAAGCACAAGGTTAATACTTTAAGATGTGGAGGGTGTGTGAAAGCACTCTCCTATCTTTTTAGAAAGGAGAACTGTATGGCAAATTGGTGCTACAATGTTATCAATTTTTTTCAAGGTGATGACGGGAATGACAGATTAGCTACGCTCTATAATGACCTTCAGATTTATTCTGATGTAGCTGGAGTAGAAGGTGCTGCGAAAAACTGGATTGGCCATCTGCTCACAGCAAAAGGGCTTTCAATTTCAGATAGTAGAGGTTTTATTTTAGACTATGAACTTTACGATGACTATCTCATGCTCAATATAGAAACGGCATGGTCGCCGTTAAGAGAAGTTTATAGCGAAATAGCTGAAGCTTATGATTTGAACTATGTGTTTATTGCTGAGGAAGAAAGTTGTGGTGTTTTTATCAACACTGATAGAGACGGACGATTCTTCGAAGATAGGTATTATGTACCATCTACAGATGATATAGATGCTGATGAAGAAAAACTACCTGAGCTACTCAAGTTCTTTGAAGATTGCTGGTATAGAGAAGATTTAGAATCACTATTAAAGGATTTTGAACAAATAGGTGTTATAGCAACTTCATTTGAAGAGTTATCAGCTAAATTAGCAGAAATGGGCATAAATGTTTATGAATATAAAAGTGCCTAAAAGAGCAAAAGAAAGGTATTAATTATGGATGAAAAAACAGTGTGCTACCGTATTTATCAAATGAATGACGAACCTGAAAATCTCAAGTTTCGTTCTTATGAGGAATTTGAAAAAGCAGGATATGTAAAACCACCTGCTGAGGACTACAGACTTGTATATGAAGGCGTTATGCCAACGGATCCACCTGTGTTAAGAATGTTGGAGAAGTTGTATGTACTCTTTAACCAAAACCACCCACATGATTTCAAAGGACATAGCATGTCTATATCCGATGTTATTGAGATTTCAGGACGCTATTACTTTTGCGACAGGGTTGGTTTTAGGGAGGTTTCGTTTGATATCAAAATGGCAAGTGTATTTTATGAAAAGGAGTAATTACAAATGAAATATGGTGTATATGTAGACCGAACGGGTACTGTTTATCTGGAGGCAAACTCTCTTGATGAGGCTCGTGAGTTGGTTATGGCAATGAATACTGAAGAAATTGAAAAGAGAGCAGAGCTGACAAAATATGATGTTGGTGATGCATTCAAACTGGAGGAATGATTATGAAAAGTACAGGAATGGTTAGGCGACTTGATGACCTTGGAAGAATTGTTATACCAAAAGAAGTTAGAAAAACACTTCGTTTGCGTGAAGGCGATCCTATGGAGTTTTTTGTTGATAACAAGCGATTGATTTTGAGTAAGTATTCTGATGTGCTCTCAATTGAGTATATCGCATGGGATACTGTAAAGGCAATCGAGAGAATCTTCGGTGAGTCCGTTATCATCTGCGATACTGATAAAGTAGTTGCAGTAGGACAAAAGGCATATGCTTTCAAAAATCGAAGTTTAACAACTGAGTTTAGTGAAATCTTACGCAGTAATAACAATGTCACCGAGTTAAAATCTGTAGTTGCAGAAGGAACATCAAAGTGCTCAAGTTACATCATACCAATAAAATCGAGTGGTGATGTAGCCGGTGGTATTATTCTTCTTGAGAAAGAAGGAATATATGAACCTGAAGTTTTGAAAAGTGCTGAATTTGCTTCAGCATTAATGGAAAATATGTTACGAGGATAAAAATGTCCTTACACTAATATGAATGGAGAATCAAACATGAACAAAATAGAAAGAATTAGAGAACTTACAACCAAGCTAAATGGCTATCGTAACGAGTATTATAACTTAAATGCTCCAAGTGTTACAGACGCGGAATATGATAGGTTATTTGATGAGCTTTTAGCACTCGAAACAGAAACAGGATTTATTTCATCAAACTCACCTACACAGACGGTTGGCTATGCAGTTGTGAGCAATCTTGAAAAAACAATGCATAATATCCCGTTACTTTCACTACCTAAAACCAAAAGTATTGATGAACTAAAAAAGTTTACAGATGGTAGGCAGATGCTAATGATGCTGAAGTTTGATGGTCTGACAGTAAAACTAACATACGAGGGTGGAAAGCTTATTGAGGCAGCTACTCGCGGTGATGGTGAAACAGGTGAGATCATTACCCATAATGCTCAAACTTTTAACGGGGTACCTATGCAAATCCCTGTAAAAGATAAAGTTGTTATAACCGGTGAGGCATTTATCCACTTAGATGACTTTGAATATTTGCAAAAAGAGCTCACCGATAGTAATGGCGACACTTACAAAACTTCTCGTAACTTAGCATCAGGCTCTGTAAGGCTATTAGATGCAGGTGCTTGTAAAGAACGCAGAATAAGCTTCAGTCCGTTCAATGTATTAGAGCGACATGATGAAAACGGTAGTGGTGTAAAAAGCAAAACAGAAAATCTCATGTGGTTACAATCATTAGGTTTTGAGATGTATAACTCATATTGTCCGGTTTTCATAATTGATGAAAAAGATACTCAGGACACAATTGAGGCTATGACTCGTGTGGCAAAAGATAAGTACATACCTATTGACGGCTTGGTATTCACCTTTGACAATATTGAATATTCAAAAAGTCTAGGTCGTACAGGTCATCATTTCAAAGATGGAATGGCATTTAAGTTTGAGGATGAAGCTGTAGAAACAACCCTTAGAGAAATAAAGTGGAATACAGGTAGAACAGGTGAAATCGCCCCGGTAGCAATTTTTGATACTATAAGCATCGACGGGACGGATGTAACTCGTGCCACATTGCATAACCTGAGCTTCATCAGGGACTTAGAACTTATGCCCGGTTGCAGGATATTGGTGAGTAAGCGTAATATGATTATTCCGCATATTGAAGATAATCTCGATAGAGGTAATTT
>CAYJEK010000042.1:9554-18593 GCA_964369205.1 uncultured Oscillospiraceae bacterium
GTAAGCGTAATATGATTATTCCGCATATTGAAGATAATCTCGATAGAGGTAATTTCAATGCAGATGTTGTGTTTCCACAAGCTTGCCCTTGCTGCTATGAACCTACAAGAACACATGTAAGCACTGCAGATAAATCCCGTAAAACAGAAACACTGCATTGTGATAATGAGGATTGTATGGCGAGAAATTTGCGTGCTTTGGTGCATTTCGTATCGAAAAAAGCAATGAATATCGAGGGCTTGTCCGAAGCAACATTGGAGAAATTTATTGATTGTGGGTGGTTGAGTAATCCACTTGATGTCTATAGCTTAGATGAGTACAAGGATGCAATCATTGTATTGGAAGGTTTTGGTGAAAGGTCTTATCAGCGTTTATGGGCTGCTATCGAGGAAAGTAAAAACACTACCTTCGAGCGTTATATCATAGCTATGGATATTCCCATGATAGGAAATAACGCAAGTAGAATTCTTGAGAAGCGTTTTGATGGTAGCTTGGAGTTCTTTTATCAGGCAATCGATACTAATTTTGATTTTACAGAATTACCTGATTTTGGATTGACATTGCACAAAAACATCTATGAATGGTTTGAAATTCCAAAAAACAAGAGATTGTTTGAGGATTTACAAAAAATAATGAATTTTAGAAAGAAAGAGGAAACAGTTATGAAAAACACAAACAGCGTATTTGAAGGAAAGACAATTGTAGTAACAGGTAAGGTGGAGCCGTATACTCGTGACGGTATCAATGCGGTGATTTTATCGCTGGGCGCACATCCGGGAAGCTCTGTTTCAAAAAAGACGGACTACTTGATTTGTGGCGAAAATGCCGGTGGTAAACTCACTAAGGCGCAAGATTTAGGAGTTACGGTACTTACACCTGAAGAATTCAGCCAAATGGCTAACAACTAAAACAATTAAAATCGGAAAGGAGATGGCTTTAGCTGTCTCCTTTCTTGTATAAGGAGGGTTTAAAATGCCTAATTGGGCGATTGGAACGGTAGCTATTACCGGTAAGAAGAATTCTATAAAGAGATTTGTGTCAAGGTTTATTTATGATGATCACAATTCTAAAGAGGGCAAAAAAGAAACACACCATTTTGCAAGAAGCTTTTGCTCAGGCAAAAAGGTGCAAACTATCAATGAAGTTAGTGAGTTATTTCAAAACATAACTGAGGATATCGAGCAAACATTTTATTTGCATCCGCAATTTGCATGGAGTGCAACTTCTTGCATTATAAATGGATATCCACAACGATGGAAAGAATGTGTCACTCTTGCTGAAGCTTGTCAAAAAGATAAAGTATCAGTGAAAATTGAAACTGAAGAATGTGGAAACTGTTTTGAAGAACATATTTTTTGCGACGCAGATGGTTGCCTCGAAGAAGAAAGTTTTGATTTGAAACCATACCTCTGCAGCAAATGTAAACATGTTGAGCATATAGCTTCTTTTCACGATATTGACGATTATGATTGCTGTGAATGTGGAGAAATAGATTGGAGGAGATTAGGTGCATAGCTTAAAGTCGGAATCTGAAATCATTAGGTATATAGAGGCATTTTCGATGGAACAAAGGCTTAACCATTATCCTTGTCCAAGATGCGGTAAAATGCGGATGAATGATAATGTTCTAAAAAATGCACTCAGTCGTCAAGCAAATATTCAAATTTGTGATATTTGTGGGAATGATGAGGCCTTACAGATTTGTAATGGTAATGGTAAATCTTTAGCAGATTGGGCTATTGTTACAGTACCTATGTTATTTGAAAAGAAGTAGAAATTCGAAAAGAAACTGGAAATAGAAAGAAGGAACAATAATGCATTATTCAATACTGATTAACTATAAAATACAAGAAAATGAAACACATGAGGATGCAATAATAAATGTTATGGATAAATTTATTGCTGACCCCATAAATCCAGCGTATACAAAGTTTATAAGTACAGATATCACAATGACGGATTACCTTAATAGAACAATGCCAGCAATAAAGCTACCTGAAGGAAAGCTTGTGCCTGTACATAGTGGGTTTTGGGGGAATTCCTTTTTTGTTCGTGATGGTAAAGCTTATCAGCGGGGTTATGGAAAGAATAAAACAAGAAACAGAAGCAAAAAGGCTAAAAAACTCAAATATATTCCTAAGTGCTCAGTTAGCAAAGTTTATCCAACATTTGATCAATACATGAAGGAAGATAATTACTGTGAGTATGATGAGGAATCGAAATCATATGGGAATTATTATAACCAAAACACAGAGTTTGATTGGTATCAAATAGGAGGAAGATGGCCTTATACTTTTTTAGTTAAAGAGAATGCAAAATGCATTTCAGACATATTTAGCTGGATGGATAGAGGTTGTGCCAAAGAAACTCCCCAAGGTTACAAGTGGGTAGGAGGAGCAAGAAAATGTGATATCGAATGGGATTTGATGAAAAAAATAGCGATCAAAAACGCCACAGCTGAATATTATGATCTAAAATTGTGCTTTGAAACAGGTAATCTATCTGAAAAACACCCTAATGAAGACATAACATCCGAAGGAATCTTTTCAGATGGTAATCCTATGTATTTAAAAGATGAGACTTTAGATGAATTTTTAAAGCGTTGTAAACTGGGTGAAAACAACAAATATCCAATAGCTGTTTATGCGTTAATTGATGATGGCGATTGGAAATCAAGCTTTTATGTAGATGAAAAAGATGACTGGCACACGCAAATTGAAAATTATATTGCTAAAATTGAAGATAACGATTGGATCGTTGCTATTGATTGCCATATCTAATGCACAAACACCAACTGATATTTTAAGAGATAAGAGGCTGTACTTTTTATGGCCTCTTAATTTTAAGAAAGGAGCATTTTATTATGTCTAATGAATTTGTAAAACAGCAAAGAACAGGGCTTTTCCCAAGCTCTCACTGTGGAGAACTCCAAATGGATGAAGAACTTATATGCGAAAAATATCCTGTAAATGCTGAAGATGAAAACCTCTTTATTATTGGCGGTTGCGAGCACTGTGGTGGTAGCATAATCAATGGTGAAGATACTGTGTTTTGCGGTAATTGCGGGTATACATGGATTAAGGAAAGAAAAAAATAATGAACGGGCGTTTTAATTGTAGCAACAAAGTAAAATGCTAACATTCAGAGTTAATTTACAAATACAAGGAGAAGTGATTATGACTAATTACGAAAAATACCAACTTGAATTAAACAGAGAATGGTTATACCTAAATGGTGATGATAATAATGATGGAGAGCCCTACGGTGAGCGCAACTTTGTTGTGCCCCATGATTTTGTTTTAGAAATCTATGAAGTTAATTACAGTGAAAATTACAGTAACTTCGAAGACTTCTTAGATTGTTATGAACCGGAAACCGTGGGTGAGTTCATTTATCAATCAGCTTGTGCAAAAAATCTTATCTTAGATGAGAGCATTTGCTTTAATGATGAACTTGGTAGAAAGTTTATATCTGGTAGCAGAGCTTTTACCAAAGATGACTTCTATTTTCAAGATGAAGTCATACAAACTGATACTATGCTTAATTTTTACACTGTTTGGAACTGCAATGTAGACGAGATATTCGGAACTAATGTGGAAACCACAGAGAACTCAGATTATATTGATGTGTATGTTATGTTTAATTTAGATACCGGAACTGTAGAGCCTGAACTGCGTATTCATTTAAGCAAAGAAAGTGATGATGAACGAGATTATCTGTATTATTTTATGAGTGACAGAGAGATTGAAATTGTTACTAATAAAATGGGTGAATATCTTATCAAGCAAGGCGATGCTATAGAAGAACCTTGTCCGCATTGCCTTCAACTTATGTGGTATCAAACTTTGCTATACAATAATAGTAAATGGAAGGGCACCTGCAATCACTGCGGTAAATCTTATGATAAGCTTCCACAAAATTACAGTCCCATACTTCAGAGATTATTTGATTATTCTCGTTTGCAAAAAATCAACCTTACAAAATATTGTGCTGTTGTTAGCTATAAATGCAATTCAAATCAGGAGCATTTTAATACCTTATCATCTTGTAGTAAATGTAGCAAGGTCGGTTGCCATATTATGAGTGCTGCATCTGATGCAGAGCTTGTGCTTAACAATGAAAAAACTCTTGAGGAGCTTGATGTATATTGGACTCATCCTGACAAAGCATTCACTACAGAAGACGAAGTTGATGCTATAAAAGCAGAGTATCCGCTGGGTACTATTGTAAAGCTTATATCTATGAAAGATCCATATGCACCGGTGTCAACAGGTACTACAGGCGAAATTGTATCAATCGACAGCATAGGCAGCTTACACATGAAATGGACGTGCGGAACTTCTCTTGCACTTATTGTAGGTGTTGATAAATTTGAGGTTATATCAAAACCACAAGATTATCTTGATAAAAAAGGCATGTTACATATCGATGAACAGCCAGCAAATTAAAATTGGTAAGACAAAACTCAAGGGATACTTTTACAGTATCTCTTGAGAAATAAAGAATTTGGAGGAATTTAAAATGAAACCAACATGGATAATACACAATGTTTTTGATGAGGAAAAAGTTACTTTTCACACTCATGGACTCAATGAATATGGTAGCTTAGAACTGGAGCTAAATCTACCATTAGCACCAGAACAAGGAATGTTATTTGTAAACTTGGTTGCAGATACCATTGCAAAGGGCACCAAATATCGCTCAGGGCAGTTTGTAGAGGGTATATTCACCACAGGACTGTATTTATTTGAAACTGAAGCGATACACGACTCTGATGACAGTACCCGTGTCCTGCGCATTATCTTCCCTGACCCTGCTTTTCTTTTTCCTTGGGATAATGGTTGTAGCATGAGCTACAAGGCACAACTTAAGGCTGAAGAAATAGAAGAAATGAAAGTTATATTGGAAGATAACCCAAAAGATGAAGAGTATGACGAATCCGAAATGCCCTTCGTTCAAATGGAAGCAAAGTTTAAAGTTAAGCTCACTGAGGGTATAACAGAAGATATTCTATTTGATATAGGTGGATTTGAATTTAAGTTTGGAGATGTAGAAGTGCCATTTGATTTTGAAGCGGCCTCTCACAAGGTTACACGCTTATCTGCCGGAGAGTATGAAATTATATATACTACCGGAGAAGGACATTTTTTCAACTCATACAATTTAGATGATTGCCATATCCAAAATTGGCATGAAGCAGGACTTGCTGCAGATGAAATCACAGCGAAATATTTATCTAAAGCAACCGAAATTACAGAGTTCTTTGTGGGGCCTCAAGATGAAGATGAGTACGAAATAGAAAGTATAATGCTTGAGTACATAAGGTTTTATGACAAAGAAAATATGAGGTTTAGTGTATCTGAAGATGTGATAAATGATTTTAACAGGAAGGAAGACACACATGGAAAATAAAGAAAGATTATACCTGACACTACCTAATGGAGAGACTTTAGTCGCTTATAATTACGGCGATGAAGATTTTCCGAGCATTGATATTTTTATTGAAAAAGTAGATGGAGAACATGAGAAAATTTGTTTTGTGGAGTATAATCCCGAACGTGCAAAGGGTAAAGAAGTTTGTATAGGTATATATGCTCCTAATACAGAAGACACCATCTATTATGAAAGTTATGTGGATGGTGTTTCCGATGATTGAAATGAGATACTTTGCTGTCGTAGTAAAGGCAGATAGACAAGAGCCGGATAATCGACCTAAGAGATATCGTTATTATGCAGCCTCTGAGGATGAAGCTTATAGGAAATTTTGTAGAGAGTATGAGCCAAACTTATCATATGTAGGGCCTACTAATAAAATTCTCAAAATCACCCCTATTTGTAAAGACGAATGGAATCATACTTTAGATAAGCATAGTATTAATCAGTTGTAAATAAAATTGTAGAGAGGAGTTCTGGCAATTAAGATGAATGAAATGATAACAATAACCAAAGACGATTACGACCGAATTCATTCGGACTATAAGTGTATCTGTACTGAGCATAATAAACATAAAGGACGCAGAATGGCGTTTTTACCCGGATATGGGACAACTCTGTTTACAGAGGGTGTTCACTATTTGGTTGAAGGTGATTACAATCACCTACCTGTTATTAATCTCAAAAACGCAGAAAAAGGATTAGCATACAGATTTGCAGGTGGATATTTCATAGTGCAGGAAATCTATAAAGTATCACCTAAATATGCTAGTGATAATGACCTTTATTATCTTAATCGAGTAAAGGTAATAACAAACAAAGATTATGAAATGGATTTTGCATTAAAGGAGTATTAGATTATGAATGGAAGTCATGTTGATTCAATTAGTGCAGTAGATTTAAGTAAACTTACCTACAAAGACATTCGATGGATGTATGGCACAGGCCGTTCTCTCAGCAAAGGTTCGGGGCGAGAAAAAACTTATACATATAGATCAGGCGTTATGACTAAGATTGGTGATATCGAAGAATCTGTTTGGCTGAAAATCGCTACTGAGGTAGTTAAACTCAATGATGATATGCACCACTATAATAACCTTTGTGAAATGTTAAGCAAAGGCAATTACCGGCATTATTATAACGGCCCTAAAGGGGAAACAGAATTACACAAAGATGTTTTATCTCACTGCGTCAGTCAAAACTATAATGAAGAACAGTGGGTATGCTTTGTGGAATACAATCAAACCTATAGACTGGATTATCTCGATCAAGTTAAATTTACGGAACTGGTTACTGAATGCTGTAATACACCGGTAAAAGTTCCTAAAGCACAAACCAATAGAAACTCAGTTTGCTGTCCTATCTGTGGCAGATTCAGCGAGTTTGAAATAACTAAGGAAGATTGTCGTTTTACGGCAGAGGATTAAACTAAAAGGGCTATTGCTGATGATATATCATTAGCAATAGCCCTTCATAATTTGTATGATAAAGTTTTTGTTGTCATGCAGCCACCTTTTTTGTTATATAAAATTTATTCAACTACTCAAAACTCCTACTTCGTGAGTGGTTTTGTTTTGCGTATAGCAATGGTTAAAGTAGGCTATACAAGTGTTGCTCATTATATCTACATATCACTATCAACTTTATAGATCACAATACCACATATATTATGTATCTCTATGTTTTCTGGGATAAATGCGTAATAGCATTGGTCGTTATTTAAGTCAAACTGAACTAATTTAACAGATGCATCGCCCCAAAAATTTTCTATATCATAATCTTCTAAATCTTCTTTCCAATCCAATGCAGTGATATAGCCTAAATGAGCAAGAAGATTAATTAATACCGTTCCTAAAAACATATTGTCTTTTCTTGCTTCAATATATGTTTCTTCATCAAACCAAATGTTTTTCAAACTATATTTAGTATAAAATTCCAGTTCCCCTAGATTGTTATAATCTTTTAGTAAGTTTTCAATTTTTTCATGAAACTCTAAAGGTATTATCTTTTCTAGCTTATCGTGACTTGGAATTCCTTCTTTATATGTTATTTTTTTCGGCTTATCTGATTCGTTCATATCATCAATAAAGCGGTAATTGTTTTTATAATGTCTTAATTCGTAAGGGTAGTGATTATCTTCTTTCAATACACTATCATCTATTTTAAGAAGTTTTGAAACTGCTGCACCTGACAAATTCCACATACCTACATAACCGGGTTCAGTATGTGCTTTTTTAAATCCACTTCCATACAACGCTTTATACCATTTTTTAGACATATAATCGCAAAATTCTTTTGAAACATCTTTTTTATCAAACAGAACACTATCAATAATATCTATTAAAAACTTTCTTATATCATCATTTTCACTATTAGATGTAATATTTCTTTCATACCCAGCTAAGAAGCATAGTTTATCAAATAACGGATAGTCTACTTTAAAATCATCCACTACTTTTACTATGTTTTCTATCTTCTGTTTGTCTACTTCAAGTAAAACTCCAAGTGAAATTATATCACATAATATAAACCCATCATCCGTGCTGATTTCCATAGTAGTTACAATATCATACAACTCATTAAATTCATCATTTAAAGTTTTGATATCGTCACCTCTTGAATACTTTGCCATTAATATAGTTCTATTTCGTCCTCTTATTCCTTTTTTACTGTTGTAAATACATTCTTCATTTGTAATAGTTGGTAATGTTTGAATGCCTTTTTCTAAATCTATTTGTAATTGTTGTATTTTTTCTTTATCTCTACATAACCAAACACTTTCTAAATCTAACTTTTTATTTAAATACTCTAAATCACATAAATTATCTCTCATTTTATCTTCTCTTTCTATTGTGACTTCGACTACACAGCTATGCTCATCTGGTTTATCACAAGAAGAGGTTCCTTCTTCTTGTGTTGTTTTCTTTAAAAAGTCAAACAATCCCATTTAATATTCTCCATTCTTGTTATATAAAATTTATTCAACCACTCAAAAAATGCTACTTCGTGAGTGGTTTTGTTTTGCGTATAGAACTAACTAAAGTGGTGCTATACAAGTGCTGCTCATAATGGTTATAGTCATCATTCTCCATATAATGCAATATGAATTTTCTTAATAAACTCCTCAAAGCTATTTCCTATAATAACTTTATCATTAGGGTCGATTGAAATACAATCAATTATAAAGTAATTGCCTAGCTTATCTACTCCTATAAGCGTGCCTCCACCATCAGTGCCTATTAAACAATGTTCAGGTAAAACCTGTTGTATTTCATAGCCTAATGTCAATTCTTCTAATTCATCTAGGTTATTTAACCTTAACCAAGCACCGTTTCCTAGTGAACCCTCACCACCATTATATTTTTTCATAAATTCAAGATAGTCAGTGGGTAATGGTACACCCATAACTTCTTTAACATTCGTAGGTGCAACGATATTATTAAACTCAAATTCACTAAAATATCTTTCTATGAAATCCTTCATTATTCATACTCCTTTTTTATTTTATAAAATTCATTCAACCTCTACCATAGTGAATAGGCTTGTCATTTGGTATATTGTTCTAGGTGCAGTAGTCGGATCTACTCCATGAGTGTAGTAAGATTC
>CAYJEK010000043.1:0-18215 GCA_964369205.1 uncultured Oscillospiraceae bacterium
CATTCAGGACATTCAACACCGCTCATTATATTTGAAATTTCTTCTTTCATCCAAGAAGAATTTGTTTCGCGGAATCTTCTTTCTAAATTATTTATAACTCCTTCGTATTCGCTCATAAATTTCGACATACCTCTGTCTGATTCACGAAGAAATTCAATTTTTTCTCCTTTACTGCCATATAAAAGAATATCAACAACTTCTTTTGATAAATCTTTTACAGGAGTAGAAAGACTAAAATTATATTTTTTAGCAAGCCCATTATAATACATTTGTGATATTGAGCCTTCTGCATAATACCAGCCGCTCGCCTTTATTGCGCCCTCATTTATAGAAAGCCTTTTATTTGGAATAACAAGCTCTGGATCCACTCTCATAAATATTCCAAGACCTGTACACTTTTCACAAGCTCCAAGCGGATTATTAAATGAAAACATTCTTGGCTGTAATTCATCAATGCTTACCTGTGGATGATCGCTACAAGCAAAGTTTTGAGAGAACATTAATTCTTCTTTATCTATAACATCAATAATTACCGTACCATTAGTTAAACTTAAAGCAGTTTCTATACTTTGAGAAAGGCGAGAAACTATACTTTCTTCAATAACTAATCTATCCACAACAATTTCAATGCTGTGCTTTTTATTTTTTTCTAAAACTATATCTTCTTCTAAATCATATATTATTCCATTTACACGAACTCTTACAAATCCACTTCTTCTAGCAGCATCTAATTCTTTAATATGAGTGCCTTTTTGTTTTTTTACAACTGGTGCTAAAATTTGAATTCTTGAGCCTTCTTCTATTTCCATAACAGAATCAACCATTTGATCTATACTTTGCTGCTGAATAACTTTTCCGCATATAGGACAATGCGGTATACCTATTCTTGCATACATAAGCCTTAAATAGTCGTATATTTCTGTAACTGTACCAACGGTTGAACGTGGGTTTCTTGATGTTGTTTTTTGGTCTATTGATATTGCTGGAGAAAGACCTTCTATTGATTCAACATTAGGTTTTTCCATCTGACCTAGGAATTGTCTTGCATAAGAAGAAAGGCTTTCTACGTATCTTCTTTGTCCGTCTGCATAAATTGTGTCAAATGCTAAACTAGATTTACCACTACCTGATAAACCTGTCATAACAACTAATTTATCCCTTGGGATTTCTAAGTTTATATTTTTTAAATTATTTTCTTTTGCGCCTTTTATAACGATTTTATCTATACTCATTTTGCCTCTATTTCATCTTTTCTAATTTTTCTATTCTATCTCTTAGATAAGCGGCATGCTCAAACTCTAATAGTCTTGCTGCCTCTTTCATCTCTTTAGTAAGTCTTTCAATTAATTTAATTTTTTCAGCCTTACTCATTCTTTTCGCTTGTTTTTTCGGCTCATCTTCTTTTGATGAAATTTCAATTATTCCTCTAATATCTTTTTTAACTGTTTTTGGAACAATTCCGTGTTTTTCATTATGAGCTATTTGAATATCTCTTCTTCTGTATGTTTCATCTATAGCCCTTTGCATCGAATTTGTAACTACATCTGCATACATTATAACTTTGCCCTCTGAGTTTCTTGCAGCTCTTCCTATTGTTTGCACAAGGCTAGTCTCACTTCTTAAAAAACCTTCCTTATCAGCATCCAAAATTGCCACAAGGCTCACTTCTGGTAAATCAAGGCCTTCTCTTAAAAGATTTATTCCTATTAAAACATCAATTGTTCCAATTCTTAAATCTCTTATAAGCTCCATTCTCTCAAATGTATCTACACCGTGGTGCATATATTTGGCTTTAATTTTTTTAGCTATTAAAAACTCTGTTAAATCCTCTGCCATTTTTTTAGTTAGCGTTGTTATTAACACTCTTTCATCTTTTGCCGTTCGAATTTTTATTTCGCCTAATATATCCTCTATTTGTCCCTCTATTGGCTTTATTATAATCTCTGGATCAATTAGCCCTGTTGGACGAATGATAAGCTCTGCTTTTCCTTGGCTATGTTCTTTTTCATATTTTCCAGGTGTTGCACTAACGTAAACTATTTGATTTGCCTTTTCTTCAAATTCTTCAAATTTTAAAGGACGGTTATCAAAAGCCGACGGCAAACGAAATCCAAATTCAACTAAGTTTTTCTTTCTTGCATAGTCTCCTCCATACATAGCATTAAGCTGTGGAAGGCTTACATGACTCTCATCTATAAAAATAACATAATCATTCGGGAAATAATCTAAAAGGGTTGTCCCTGTCTCTCCTGGAGATCTACCTGCAAAAACACTAGAATAGTTTTCTATACCTTTACACATACCAACTTCTAAAAGCATTTCCATATCATATTGAGTTCTTTGAGAAATTCTTTGTGCTTCTATTAATTTATTTTCACTAGAAAACTTTTTAACTTGATCATCCATCTCATTACGAATTTTTTCTAGTGCCGTCATCATTTTTTCTTCTGGAATGATATAGTGACTTGCTGGAAATATAACACAGTGTGTAACTGTTGCTTTTACTTCCCCTGTTAAAACATTTACTTCTCTTATTCTTTCCACTTCATTTCCAAAAAACTCAACTCTAAAAGCTGTTTCTTGTGAATAAGCTGGATACACTTCTATAACATCTCCACGAACTCTAAATTTATTACGAATAAAATTCATATCATTTCGCTCATATTGAAGCTTTACAAGTTTTAGCATGAAATCTTCTCTTGACATTTTTTGCCCTGGGCGAGCTGAAAGCACCATCTCTCTATAATTTATAGGATCGCCCAAAGAGTAAATACAAGAAACACTTGCCACTATTATAACATCTCTTCTCTCAGATAAAGAGGCTGTTGCACTATGTCGAAGTCTATCTATTTCTTCGTTTATAGCACTATCTTTTTCTATATAAACATCTTTTGCTGGAATATAAGCTTCTGGCTGATAATAATCATAATAAGAAACAAAATATTCAACAGCATTATCTGGAAAAAACTCTTTAAACTCTGTACAAAGCTGAGCGGCCAATGTTTTATTATGAGCTAAAACTAATGCTGGTCTATTAGTTTTTGCAATAATTTGAGCCATTGTATAAGTTTTACCCGTACCAGTTGCACCAAGAAGTATTTGATCTGTTTTTCCTTCTTCTATACCTTTACTGATTATTTCTATTGCCTCTGGCTGATCTCCAGATGGCACATAATCGCTTTTTAAAATAAATTTATCCATTATTCCTCTTAATTTTCTTCCCTGAAATATCCGCTATCTGCTAAAGAAACAAAATCATCATCTGCAACTATTATATGATCAAATAATTGAATATTCATAAGACTTAGTGCTTCTAATAATCTTTGTGTAACTTTTACATCATTTCCTGATGGCAGTGCTACACCTGTTGGGTGGTTATGGGCAATAAT
The DNA here is from genome assembly GCA_964369205.1 of uncultured Oscillospiraceae bacterium. Lineage (GTDB taxonomy): Bacteria > Bacillota > Clostridia > Oscillospirales > Ruminococcaceae > RGIG3102. The sequence continues at coordinate 3,390 of CAYJEK010000043.1, forward strand.
TATCCCTGTTGCATTTAAAGTAAGTGCAAACTGTACCACTTTTCTAATTGTTATTTGAGATGCATTAACTGTTCCCTCAAATAATTTTTCATGCTTTAATATCTTCTTTTTATCATCTAGGGCAATAATATGAACTTCCTCATTCTTTTTACCATAAAACTTTGGCAAAAAGAATTCGCCTGCAGACTTTGTTGAATTAATAAGCTTTATATCTTTTGTTTTATCATTATGATAAACCGAAAGCATTTCAGGAATTAATTTTATTAAAGTGGCGGTGTGTTCTCCCACTCCACTCACCTTTATTATATCCTGTATGTCTGCATCAAATACATTTGATAAAGTTTTAAATTCCTTTAGGAGTTTATGTGCTGTTTCATTTGTGTCTCCTTGAGGAATTGAAAAAAATAAAAGAAGTTCTAAAACATTATGATCTTCAAAGCCAGAGAGCCCCTGCTTTAAAAATCTTGACTTTAATCTTTGTCTGTGCCCTTTGTGAATACTCAAATTAGCACCTCCTTTATTAAAATTTAGTTTACTTAAACATCAAAATAGTATATACTTTATTATTATACAATAAAATTAATTAAAATAAAAGTAGGAAAAAAGAAAATTATGAGAAGTTTTATAGCCAATAACAACGATGTAGGTGTACGTTTAAATAGATTTTGTGAAAAAGTATGCCCTACTATGCCAAAAAGTTTATTAAATAAGGCTTTTCGCAACAAACGTATTAAAGTAAATGGCAAAAAACAAGCGCCTGATTATAGAATACAAGACGGTGATTTACTAGAATTATACATAAATGATGAATTTTTCATAATAAAAAATGAAAATACTATACATACAAATCTTAAAAAGGAAAAATTTAATATTTTTTATGAGGATGATAATATTATTTTAATATTTAAACCTTTTGGAATTCTATCTCATTCAGATAACAAAAAAGAGTATGACATTGTTTCATTTTTAAAGGATTATTTAATAGAGAAAAAGGAATTTTCACCTGAAAAGGAAAACAGCTTTACACCTAGTATTTGTAATAGATTAGACCAAGGAACTGAAGGATTAATTATAGGGGCTAAAAACTACACTGCCCTAAGAGATATGAACCAAATAATTAAAGAAAACTTAGTAAAAAAATCTTATCTTGCTTTATGTAATGGCAAATTAAATGATGGAGAATACAAAGCATTTTTAAAAAGAGATAAAGAAAATAAAAAAGTGTTTATATCAAAAAATGAAGTTACTGATTCTAAAGAAATTATCACTATTTTTAAAACCTTAGAAACTAAAAGCAATTTATCTTTAATTAAAGCAACTTTAGTAACAGGGAGAACTCATCAAATAAGAGCTCACCTCTCCTTTTTAAATTGCCCTATTTTAGGGGATAGAAAGTATAATAAAAGCGTAAATAAAAATTTAAAAAGCCAATTACTATCTGCTTATAAATTATCATTTGATAAAATTCCTAATGATAATACCCTTTCTTACCTTTCTAATAAAACTTTTGAATTAGATAGCTGTTTTACTAAAAAATATTTTGATAAATTATAGTAATTATTTCTAATTTTTTATTAATTATAATTAAAAATAAAAAACACTCATAATAGTTGAGTATCGATAAAGAAACTTTATAATCTAAAAAGACAAAGGAATGGCTTTCGCCATTCCTTTGATTTATATAAAAGCTCTGCTTTTTATATTGAGTGTTTTTTTTAAGTTTTAATTGTCTTTACTATAAAAGAAAAATAAATTATATGTAATATCCAAACTATAGCTAATATTGTTTGTGCTACAGGAACATTTCCCATCATCATATAGCCTGTTCCCATTAAAATAGTCACTACAAGTATAATTTTAATTTTTGATTTTACTAGCATTCCTTGACCTTTAACATAGGTTTCTAAATTATTTTTATATATCTTTGTATTTTTAAACCAATTATCTAATTTTTCACTGCTTTTTCCAAAGCCAAATGTTGCTATTAATAAAAATGGAACTGTTGGCAAAAAAGGAAGAAATGCACCGATTGTGCCAAACACAAGACCTATAAAGCCCAAACTTAAATAAACTATCTTTTTTATATTCATTAGCTTTCCCTCTTGGTTTTCATACTTAATATATCATTTGCTATTTTAGTAGTAGATTTTCTATGTGATACTAAAACTATCGTTTTATCTTTACTCTCTTTTAAAGATTTTAAAATTACAGCCTCGTTTAAACTATCTAAATTACTAGTTGGCTCATCTAATAAAATTAAATTAGAATTATGCAAAAATGCCCTTGCAATACCTATTCTTTGTTTTTCACCACCAGATATAGTATCGCCAAGCTCTCCCACTTGTGTATCGTATCCATTAGGTAAACTTTCTATGAAATCATCTAGTGAAGCACTTTTTGCAGCTTTTATAACCTTTTCTCTACTTGCACTAACATCCGCTATTTTAATATTGTTTTCAATAGTATCATGGAATATATGAGTTTCTTGTGTAACAAAGCTTTGATTATCTCTTAAGCTTTTTGTATTAATATCTTTTATATCTTCTTTTGAAATTATCACTTTTCCACTTTGAACATCGTAAAATCTCATTAAAAGCTTTAATATCGTTGACTTTCCTGAACCGCTTTTGCCACTGATAGCTAAAATTTTATTTTTATTAATATTTAATGAAAAATCATTTAATATATCTTCTGTGCCATAAGAAAATCTTATATTGCTAAATTCTGCATCTTCAAAATTGATATCTTTGCCACTAACTACTTCTTGAATTAAAGGAGTATCATCTAAAATATCAAGCACCCTATTTCCACTAGCTATAGTTTGTGTTAATCCTGCGCCTAAATTCGCAACAGAGGTAACTGCTCCAAAAGAAGAAAACAGCATCACTGCTGGAATAATTAAGCCTGTTATATCAAGAAGATTTTCTGTATATAAATAAGCGGAGACAAATAGCATAGTTATAGAATAGCAAAGTATTGCAAAATTTGTGATTGCAAAGGTTTTTCCTGTATATTTTTTTATTTCTTCATTAGAAATTTCAATTTGCTTTGAAAGATTTGAAATTTCTCTTTTTCTATCTTCTTTATAGCCATATTGTAAAATTTCTTTAATTCCTCGCAGGCTATCAAGAAAATACGTATTAAGCCCACCAACTCTTTGTCTGTGATTTTCACCACTAACCTTACTTTTTCTAGACATTATTATTGGAATAATAACTCCTACACTTAAATGAGCTAATAAAGCTATCACTGAAAGTAATATATGAAAACTCGAAATAAAGTATATAACAACACTCGATGTAATAACCGCTATACAAATTGGTGAAACTGTATGAGCATAAAAAACTTCTAAAAGTTCTATATCAGACGTTATAATCGAAACAAGATTTCCTTTATCTTTTCCATCAAGTTTTGCTGGTGCAAGTTTTCTAAGAGCTGTAAAAACTTTATCTCTAATTAATGCGAGTAACTTAAAGGCAATAAAATGATTACAATATTGCTCTATATAATGTAAAATTCCACGTAAAACAGCTATTATAGCTATTACTGATATAAAAATTGTAAGATTTTCGCTACTATTTTTAATAATATCTATTATTGCATAACCACCAAAAACCGTGATTAAGCTTGCACAAAAATATCCAAAACACCCCATAATAATCGCAATAATCATAACAGGCGCAAGCGGTTTTACAAGACCAATAAGTCTTGCCATAACATTAAAATTGCTACGTTTAATCATTATTCACTCACCCCCATATTTTCAAGTTCTTGCTGTGTATTCCAAAGCTTATAATAATATCCTTTGTTATTAACTAAATCATTATGAGTGCCATTTTCAGCTAAAGTTCCATCTTTTAACATATAAATCATATCAGAATCAACAACGTTTAATAGCCTGTGTGAAATAAGAATAATTGTTTTTGTTTTAGATAGATTTTTAATTACATCCATTATTTCATTTTCGCTATCCGCATCAATATTACTTGTAGCTTCATCGAAAATATAAATTTTACTATTATGAAGTAATGCCCTTGCTAAAGCTAGCCTTTGGCACTGTCCTCCTGAAAAATTACTGCCTTTTTCAAGTAAAATTGTATCAAGTCCATTTTCATTTTTTAAAAACTGTATTAAATTAACTTTAGTGAGAACTTCTAGCATTTCTTCATCAGTGGCATCTTTTTTTGCCATAAGTAAATTTTCTCGAACGGTGCCTTTAAAAATATATGAATTCGCTGAAACTAAGGTTATATTCTCTCTTAAATTTTCTCTTGAAATTTTATCAAGTTCAATGTTTCCAATAGTTATACTGCCTTTGTATCCTTCGTTATGTTTTGCTAGAATACTGGCTATTGTGGATTTTCCTGAGCCACTTTTTCCAACTATTGATATAAAACTATTTTTTGGTATATCTATATTTATATTTTTTAAAATAGATTTATCTCCATAAGAAAAATCAAGATTATTTATTTTAATATCAATATCATCTATCGTTTTAGCTTTTACTTCTTTTTCACTTATATCTAGTAAATCAAATATTTTTTTACTAGCGGCAATTCCATTCATTGCAATATGGAAAAAACTACCTAAAATTCTAAGTGGCAAGAAAAAATCTGCCGATAGCATCATTATAAAAAACATTCCAAAAAAAGATATACCGCCTGTATTAAATTCAAATAGCGCAAAAATTATACCTAGCGCTGCACCACCATATGCAACTATATCCATTATTATTATCGAATTTAGTTGCATTGAAAGAACTTTCATTGTAACTACTCTAAATCTTTCAGCTTGCTTGTTCATTTCTTTATGCTTATATTCATCACTGCTATATATTTTTAATGTATTAAGTCCTTGCAAGTTTTCTAAAAAATTGTCTCCGAGCCCTAAATATTCACCCCAGTATTTTGCAAGTAATTTTTTTGCAAATTTTTGCACTAACACTATTGATATTGGTATTAACGGCACACAAATAAATAATATAATAGCTACTTTTAAATTAATAAACGACACTACTATAAATAAAATTATCGGCGATATCATCGAATAAAAAAACTGTGGCAGGAAATTACCAAAATACGTCTCAAGCTGTTCTACTCCTTCAACCGACATCTGCAAAAGTTCTGCTGATGAAATATTTTTTGTATAATTACTACCTAGCTCTGTAACTTTATCATAAATTTTGCTTCTTAAAATATTTTTTACCGACTTTGAGGCAAGATAGCTTTCTTTACTTGCAAAATAAACAGTGCTCACTTTTACAATAATACACACTATTAATATTAATATATATTTTAAAAAATCAGCTGATATTAACCTCTCATTTATTAAATTTGATATAAAAAGACTTATATTCATCATTAATATAATATTTGAAACAAGGCCAACTAGCTGCAATATTACATTTTTTCTTATATGTAAAGATGCATCTGGAACAAGTTTTATTAATCTTGGATTTATCAATTAAATCCCCCCTTTTACTTTTTTACCAATATAACATATAAAAAGCACCAAATCAATACTATATAAAATTTATACGGTATTGGAGTGGTGCTTTTTACTATCTTATAATTTTTTTAACTTTCTAAGCCTAATAGTCATTATTATTGGAACATTTTCACCGCTAAATGGAACTTCATAAAATCCATCTAAAACAAACCCTTCTAGAAATGCAACATTTAATATATCACTAATTGAGCGATGATAATAATTTTGAAGTAAAGGCTGACCTTCAATCGCAACACCTTTATTAATACGAGGATTGAAATAATCATCATTTTCGTATGTAAAGCAAGGATGATGAGTTGCAAAAACAAAAATCCCATTATCCACAAGCATATTATAAACTGCTTTAAATAATGGAGTTATCTCTGAAATATCCATTATTGCCATATTCGACACTGCTTTTGTAAATTTTTCATTTTTTGAAAGGTTTAATAGCTCTTCATACTTTGTGGCATTGCATACTTTAAACTGAACTTTATCTAAAATATCACTTCTTCTTTTAATTGCAAGTTCTATCATTTTTTCACTATAATCAAAAGCTATTACCCTAGCTCCTTTATCCGCCATTCTCTTTGAAAAATTTCCATTTCCACAAGCAATATCTAGCACAAAATCTTTATCATTAATATCAAGTAATTTTTCAACATTTGGCCTAACTATATCACGGTGAAAAAAATTAGATTTATCGCCCATTTGATCATCCCAAAATTTCGCATTTTCTTCCCAAGCTAAAATGCCATTATCTTTAAAATCAACCATAGTAATCTCCTTTTTTATAGTTTTTTCAATCTATTTTTATATAGTATAATATATTATACTATATTTAAAAAGTAAATTTATATAACAATAAAAAAGTGAGATATTAAAATATCTCACTTTTCATTTTTTAATTATGATTTGTAAACTGTTCCATCTTTCATAACGAATGTGCAGTTCATCATTGTTTCAATATTATCTCTTGGATCTTCATCAAAAGCAACAATATCAGCAAATTTTCCAGCTGTAACACTTCCAATTTCTTTATCTTTTCTTAAAAGTTCTGATGCTGTTTTTGTAGCTGCTGTTAGAGCTTCAAGGGCTGTCATTCCAAAATCTTTTAATAAAACGAATTCATATCCTTGCTTACCGTGGAAGTTTTGAGGAGTTGCAGCATCTGTTCCAAATGCAATTTTAACCCCTGCTTTTCTAGCTTTATTAAAGCCTTCTTTGTGAGTTGCCATAACTTGTTTTGCTTTAGCTACTGCCCAATCAGCAACACCCATTTCAGGGCCTTTTTCTATAATTCTTTCAGCCGCTATTACAGTTGGAACTAAGAAAGTGCCTCTTTTCGCCATTTCTTCGATGCATTCATCATCTAAAATCATCGCATGTTCAACTGATGTAACACCTGCTTTTACAGCCGCTTTAATGCCTTCTGTTCCGTGTGCATGAGTAGCTGTATGTACTCCATACATATTCGCAACATCACAAACCGCTTTCATTTCTTCAAAAGTCATTTGTTGTGCGCCAACTGTTGTTCCAAGACTCATAACACCGCCCGTTGACATAAATTTAATTAAATCAACACCGTGTTTTATATTATATCTTGCAGCATGCATAAATTCTGCTGGACCATTTGCGATATTTCCCATCGCTATCGTTTCTGTTATATACGGATTATAATGGCTATCTGCATGACCACCAGTTGTTCCAAGGCAAGGGCCTGATACTGATAAACGAGGCCCTACAACTTCGCCTCTATTAATAGCATTTCTTAAAGCTACATCAACAAATCCTGGATCACCAACAGAACGAAGAGTTGTAAAACCAGCCATTAAATCAGCTTTTGCTTTATTCATTGCATAAAAGGCTTGATCACCTATTGTTTTAAACATACTACCAAAACTTGCCTCTCCATCACCCGTTAAGTGAACGTGACAATCTATAAGTCCAGGAGTTACAAATTTCCCTGATAAATCAATTAATTCATATCCATCAGTGTTTGCGCTAAAATCTTCTACTTTTTCAACTTTATTTCCATCAACGAATACTAAAACATTTTCTAAAACCTTTTCATTTTCTGCATCAAACATTTTTGTGCATTTTAAAACTTTTTTGCTCATTATAATATACTCCTTAAAATTTTTATATTGAAAAAAGACGAACACTGTGTCCGCCTTTTTAATTTATTATTTAAAATATTGTTGGAACAATAAATGTTGCAAATACAACCGATGCTATTGTAACTGTTGTAAATCCACCAACTATCATTTTTGGCATTATATAATCTAATGCTTTTTCTTTTTCTTCATTTGTTGCACCTTCAATTGATCCTGCAACTTCTCTTGAAAGAATCTCTGTTCCCGGATAGCCAAATAGCGCTGTTATACCAACTGCTATTGATAGAGGAACTGAGTATTTTAGTATTTTGCCCATAACTATTGAGCCCGCTATAATACCAGTAGCGCCTATTAAAAGCATACCAACTAGTGGATATAGCATTTGCAGTAATCCTTCTGGAGTTACAGCTGCAACACCATTTACAGTTAATGAATATAAAGCTAAAAGACATAGCCCGTATCCACCTGCTTTGTTTAAAGCATTTTTTGGAAGGAAATTAATTCTTCTAAAAATAACACCAAACACTAGGTATGCTATATTTACATTGAAAGCACCGCCTGTTAATTGAGAGAATAAGTTCGCTAAAACTGCAACAAATGCAAGTTTTGCAAAGTTTACAGTAGTTGTATCATTTTCAGGTTTCATATCTTTAAAGATAGTCATAGAAGGAAGTTTAAATTCTTTTGTTGAATCTTGTTTGTAATCTGGTGATAGTTTTCCTTCTTTTTTCATTTTTGCAAGTTCCATTTTAAGACATAGAGAAGCTATTGGCATACCTACAAGGCCTTGCATTGCTAAAACTAATGCTGCAAATCCTGCTAAATCATCTCTGCCATTTGCTATAGCTACTTCTGAAACCATTTGGAATGCTATAACACCACCTGATATTGGAGGAGCCGCAATTAATGCATAGTCTCTACCAAATAGAGTGATACAAATTGTGAATGCAAAAATACCAAGACCTATAAGCCCAAGGCAACAAACTAATATTGTTTTCCATTCTTTTAAAAGTGCCTCTAAATCTATTGCAGTACCCATATTGGTAATAAGTACAGCAACGCCGTAAGCACCTATTGTTGCAGTTAGTGATGATGTAACTGTAACGTCGATTGGCATAATTCCAGTCCAGAATAACACCATAGAGATAATTGTTGCAAAAACTAGCCCTGATATGTAGTTTTTAGTTTTGTTTGATAATATATCCGATATACCGAATATAACTGCAATTGCAGTAAATGCCACTAATGGCGTCCATGATATAGACATAATTTTTTCTCCTTTAAATATAAATAGTATAATTTTTTAAATTTTTTGTTTTAATGTTATGCAGATGATTTTTAAATTAAAAAGATTTATTAAATTTTCAATGTACAAACTTATTTTTGATATTAAGACGACGAGGCCTGTAATATCGCTAATATCACTTTTCATTTTAAAACCACCTACCTTTATTATTAAATTTATAACAGATTTATACTATCTATTTTGCTGTTATATGCGTTTTATTATCGCATTATTGCCTATCATAGTCAATATATTTTTTTATCTCATTTTTTAGTTGTTTTTTGTGCATTTCACCATTTAAAGTTAATATATATGCATACATTTTGTTTTTTTTACCAATTTTAAACTGTGTATAAGTTGTGTATAATTTGTTAAATTGTGCAATATAAACAAAATTTTTGTTATTTATTCTATTATTATTTATCTTGTTTTTTTAATCTTCTTTACTATAAATATAAAACAAAAAAATCAGCATTTTTTATGCTGATTTTTTATTTATTTTTCTATATTTGTCTCTTTTGTAATGTAAATTGGTCTATTTTTAGTTTCAAGATAAGATTTTGATATATATTGACCTAGTATACCTATACTTAATAGCTGTATTCCACCTAAAAATAGCACTATCGAGATTGTTGATGGGTATCCTGCAACTGGATCACCATATAATAATGTTCTAACTATAAAAAATATCATCATCGCAACTGCTAAAACACAGAATAATAGCCCCATTAAGCTTGAAATAATAAGTGGTGCTGTTGAAAATGCAACAATTCCATCTATAGAATAGATAAATAATTTAAAAAAGTTCCATTTAGTTTCGCCTGCTGCTCTTTCTACATTTTCATATTCTAGCCAAAGAGTATCAAAGCCAACCCAAGATAAAATCCCTTTTGAGAATCTATTATATTCTTTTAATTCTAAAATTGAATCAACCATCTGCCTTGTCATCATTCTAAAATCTCTTGCACCATCCACAATTTCGGTTTTAGAAATTTTATTTATCATTTTATAAAACATTTTAGCAAAAAAGCTTCTAATTGGAGGCTCACCTTTTCTAGTTGAGCGTTTTGTTGCTACACAATCATACTTATTTATTTCAATTTCTTCTATCATTTTTTTTAAAAAACTTGGCGGATCTTGCAAATCGGCATCCATTAAAACAACATAGTCACCTTTTGAATTCTGAAGTCCTGCATACATAGCACTTTCTTTTCCAAAATTTCTTGAAAAGGATAAATACTTTACACTACTGTCTTTTATTGATAAATCTTTTAATATATTTAATGTATTATCTTTTGATCCATCATTAATAAATAATATTTCATAATCTATATTAGAAATCTCTTTTAAATACTTTAATGTTTCATTATAAAAAATTTCTATTACTTCCTCTTCGTTATAACAAGGAACAATAATGCTGAGAAGTTTATTCATAATAAACACCATCTCTTTCAGTTTTTTAATATTTTCTTAATTTATGCTCCATAATTTTATCATAAATTAGCGATTTATTCAACATAATTTGAATTTTTTTAAATTTTTATTAAAATTTTAAAAAAAAATTGCCATTTTATGCAAAATGTAACAGCAATGTAACAAAATGTGTGTATACTTAACTTAGAACAAAAACAAAAATAATTATAAAAACAATTTTAAGGAGACAAAATTTATGCTAAAATCAAAAAGAAAATTTCATAAAATTCTTAGTTTTATTTTAATTTTCGCACTATTCTTTTCTTTTGGAAATATAAACACTTATGCTACTTCTAGTGCAGATGCTTCAGATTCCTCAGCTTCTTCACCTGCACCAGATGTAACACCTACTCCTGAAGTAACACCTACTCCAGAAGTAACACCTACTCCTGAAGTGACACCTACTCCTGAAGTAACACCTACTCCTGAAGTAACACCTACTCCAGAAGTAACTCCTACTCCTGAAGTAACACCTACTCCAGAAGTAACTCCTACTCCAGAAGTAACTCCTACTCCTGAGGTAACACCTACTCCTGATGCTAGCAATTTTAATCTACTAAATAATAGAAATGCAGTAGTAGAACCAACTTACAGAGTTGCTTTTCATAATCTAACTCGTCCTGGTTCTTGGGATTTACTTAGATATGATCCTTATACAAGTACTGATAATTATATTAATGTATTAAAAACTGAATATAATTCAATTACACTTAATGATTCACATTTTGTAACAGATGAATTTGGCGTACCTACTTCAATTAAACTAACTGCTACAGATTTTGATTCAATTACTGATCCATCTAATGCTTTTGGTTTTAAATCATTCCTTGGCTGGGGCACTATTGCAAGTCCTATTGGAAGTGATTTAATTGATGAAAATTTAGAATTTACATTAGATTTATCAAATGGTGTTCTAGACACTGAAACAAACACAGTAACTTTTAATCTTTATGCAAAATATGAAATGGTTACAAACATAAATACAACAAGAACTCTTTATTTCGGTAATTACTATAACGATTTAGCATATACAAGCGATAATCTTGCAGCTACAAACAATTCATCTGCACCTGTTTTAGATCCAACTAATACTGGCTCTTCTATTACAACTAATGAATTTAATTCTTCAAAAACTGCTGATTGGAGCGACTATGATAATAGAATTGCTAATGTTGAGTTTACACTTTCTGCAATAGCTGCTGAACAAACTAAAAATACTGACGTTATAATTATTCAAGATAAATCTTTTTCAACAGTAGATGCTTATCTAGGTGGTTCTGCTTCTAGTGCTTGGAATAGTAGTGTTAATGCTATAACAAAGCTTTCAGAAACTTTACTTGCAAATGATAATGCTTTAAATAATAGAGTTTCAGTTGTTCAATATTCAGGAAACACTATAAATAGCTTTAACTTCCAAAACAATCTAGCTGATTTTAACAATAGATTTGTTAGCGTTTCACCTTCTGGACTTCATATCTTTAGAGATGAAAACGGAAATATTATCCATGATGTGGATCAAAAATATGCCTACACAGATGAAAAACTAAGAATTCAAACTCCTTCTGGAGATGGATCAAATATTAGCCTTGCTTTAGAACAAGCTATGATATTTGCAAATTCTAGAGATAGCCAAGAAAGAGAATTAATTGTTTTATTTATGGGTACAGGGGTTGTATCTGAAATAAAAGAATATAATATTAATTTAGATAGCTACACAATGTGGACCAAAAAATATGAAAATATTGGAGAATATCACTCTGTAACTCCTACAAGTGCGAGAGACTATGCTAATCCTTCTCTAAACGGAGAATCAGCTTTAGCGAGCTTCCCTTACACAATACATACACTAGGTCTTGTAAGACTATCAGATGCAACTGATAGTATGGCTACACTACAAAATCTATCTTCAAAAACAGGCGGCACTCACTCTTCTGTTAGCTGGAATGCTTCTAACACTATTGATACAGCAGCTAATATAGCTATTGATTTATTTGATGGCAATGCGTCATACTCAGCGCAAAATACAATTATCACAGATGTTATAAATGAAAACTTCACTGTTTTAGTTGATAGTACACATAAAATTACTGTTACTACTAATGGTGTATCTCAAGAACTAACACTTAACACTGATGCAACTCTTGATGAAAATGAATATGAATTAAATGATATTACATTTAATACTAATGAAACAAGACAACAAATTTCTGCAAATATCGGAACAGTTACAGCTGATGCATCTGTTTTAGATTTCTTTATAATTGCAACTGATCCAAATCTTCCAGCTGGTGATTACTTTGTTGGTGAAGATTCATCTGTTTCATACACAGATAATGAAGGCGATAAAACTCAAGATATAATAGAAAATCCACAACTTACAATAGTTCCAGTAACTGCACCTACTACCCCACCTACAACTACTACTCCAACTACTGTAACTCCTGTAGCTCTTCCAGTTATACCAGCACCTGTTCCAGCAGATCCTGTAGTTCCTGAAACAGAAGAAATAACTACTCCTGATGCACCTTTAGCAGATGCTGATGATGAAACTACTGTTATTGATGATGCTGTTGCACCTCTAGTTGATGGTGGTAGCGCTTGGGCTTTACTAAACTTGATTTTATCTATATTCACTGGGCTTTTAGCTGTGTTTATGGCTTTTAACTACATAAAACAAAACAATAACGAAAATTCACAAAAAGAATTTAAAGTAACAAACACTGCTTTAGGATTAATAATCAGCATAATTTCTGCTATTATCTTTATCCTAACTCAAGATATGTCTTTAAAAATGGTGCTTACTGATAGCTATACATTAGTTCTATCTTTAATCGCATTATTACAAATAGGTTTTGTTGCAACTCAAAAAAATAAAGAAAAAGCAACTGAAAAAACTAACTAAAAATAAACCTTATTAAAAAATGATAGTAGACACTTTTTGTGCCTACTATCTTTTTTTATATATGATAAAATAAATTTTTAATTTTACTCCTCTTGAAAACTTTTATAAAATTCAGTTTGAATATTTTCAAAATATGGGATGACTTCCCTTTTATATGTATTTAAAGGTTTTTCATTATTTTGGCTATAAATATCAGGCAGTGTGCCAACTTCTGAATTTAATGCACCAGTAGAATCTGTAGTGTAATCTATTTGAAATGTTAAAATGAGTCCACTATTATTTAAAGGAAAGTAGTATGGATTTATGCTTGGACCATTTCCGCTAGTTGGCTGTCCTATTAAAGTGGCAAATTTTGTGTCTTTACAAAAACTAGCAAATATATCTCCACTAGACATTACATTTTCATTTATAAGAAGATATATATTCTCTATATCAATATAATCATCAGACGGGCTTACTGTTATTCCAGGAATTGTATAAGCTAATTCCAATCCCTTAATATCATTTAGGTTTATATTAGGTAGTAGTTCTATTTCTTTCTTTGATATTTCTTGGGTTTCTAAAATACTGATTAAATCCTGAGTATAAGTGGAGGATTTTAAAAGTAAAAATCTATTGTTTGAAGTTAAGTCCTCTTTTATAAAAGGCTGAACTAAAACTTGCATCCAATAGTAATCAGAACCACCACTATTATGAGTTAAATCAATAACTAAATTTTCTATATCACTATTTTCGATAATAAATAATTCTAATTTTTCTAAATCTTTATCAATATAATTTGGATTAAAGGCACTTATGGTAACGACAATAGTGTTATCGATTAAACTTAAAGTCATATTATTTTCATTATATTCATTTATAGATTCTGTTGTTTTAAATAAATTATTAATTAGTGAAAATCTATTTAGGTATTGATATGTCTCGTCTGAATTTGGATTATTTAACATTGAGTAGTGATATTCAAATCCTTGGGTATTACTTAGATTATTTTTTGCATAATAATAAAAGTTTGCATCCATAACACTTATATGCCCAAGGTAGTTAAATTCATTTATGCAATCAGTTAGAATTTCATTAAATTCTTTGAGTGTTATCGATTTTGTATTTTGTATTTTATTGTAGTAAAAGTCTTTGATTTCTAATACATCTATATCATAGAGCCTTTGGGCAGCATCTATGTAGGGATATGAGCTCTCAATTATAGTAAAGGCTTGTTCATAATCTTCAAGAGCCGCTTTGGTATCAAAGGTTTTAATATAATCAGGTGTTTTATAATTTACAAAGAAATATGATATGAATATAAATGCAATTATAATATACAATAATTTTGTTTTTTTCATAAAGCTCTCCTTGTTATTGAGAAATAATATATATATATTAAAAAAAATATATATAACATTATAAAATTAATTTACTATACTATAATTATAACAAAAGGATATATTCTTTGCAATGCATTCATAATTTTAAATAAATAAAAAACCAACTGAAAATTCAGTTGGTTTTTTTTGGAGGCGCCAACCAGATTTGAACTGGTGATCAGGGTGTTGCAGACCCATGCC
>CAYJEK010000044.1:0-18088 GCA_964369205.1 uncultured Oscillospiraceae bacterium
CATCTGCTGCAAAAGGTCAATACCTACGTTCTTGCTCAATTGCAACAACAATGGGACCTGGCGTTAAATTAAACAATGCAAAATTCGGTGTTTAATTTATAATAATTAAAAATTATAGAGAGAAGAGGCTATCTTCTCTCTTATTTTTTATATTTTATATAATTTAACCCCTTTTAGTGTTGACAAATGCTATAGTTTATAGTATAATACTAATGCTGTTCAAAGACAGTAGGTGCTTTTAGCATAATTTTTATAAGCAATTATAAGAGCCTACCGAGAATTAAAGCTATAAATATTATGATTTATTATGCTTATTTTTCTTAGAATTTCTTTGAAAGATAAGTTTTTTTATTTGAACAGCTCTTACAGAGCATTGTATAAATGCAAAAAATTTTTAAGAGAGGTGAAAAACATTGGCAAGCGAAAAAATATTATCACAAAAGCAAGCATACGTTGCTGATTTAAAAGCAAAAATCGATGCTTCACAAGCTGGTGTTGTATTTAACTACGGTGGTATCACTGTTGACGAAGATACAAAACTAAGACGTGAATTAAGAGAAGCTGGCGTTAAATATGAAGTTGTTAAAAACACATTATTTAAAATCGCTATCAAAGACACAAGCCTTGAAGGAATGAGTGATTCTTTAACAGGTACAACAGCTGTTGCTATTTCTGGAGAAGAAGATCCATTAGCTGCTGCAAGAGTTCTATACAACTTTACAAAAGATAAAAAAGATAGAACATTTGCTATTAAAACAGGTTATATGGATGGCGAAGTTCTAGATGTGGCTAGCGTTACAAAACTTGCAACACTACCAGGAAGAGAAGCATTACTATCTATGCTACTTTCAGCACTTACAGGAAACCTACGTGGCCTTGCATGTGCTCTTGATGCAGTTAAAACTCAAAAAGAAGAACAAACTGCTTAATATTTAAAAAACAAATCTGCCTTTTAGGCAAAACATTAATTAATTAAAAATAATTGGAGGAAATTAAAAATGGCAAACGAAAAAATCGTTAAATTTATTGAAGAAATCAAAACTCTTACAGTTTTAGAATTAGCTGAATTAGTATCAGCAATCGAAGAAGAATTTGGTGTAACAGCAGCAGCTCCTGTTGTTATGGCAGGTGGTGCAGCTCCAGCAGCTGAAGAAAAATCAGAATTTGATGTTGTTCTAGTTGATGCTGGTGCATCAAAAATGGGCGTTATCAAACTAGTTAAAGAAATCACAGGTCTTGGCCTAAAAGAATCAAAAGAACTAGTTGATGGTGCACCAAAAACTATCAAAGAAGCTGCTGCTAAAAATGATGCTGAAGAAATCAAAGCAAAACTTGAAGAAGCTGGCGCTAAAGTTGAATTAAAATAATTCATATCTCTTAAAAATGAAAGAGTCTATCCTAGGATAGACTCTTTTTTTGTTTTATAAAATAATTATTAATCATATCTATTTTTAATTTTCTGTCCATTAACTTATAATAGTAAAGCCAGTCTTCTAAATTATCTAAATAAATATCTATTTTATCTACTATGATTTTTTCTATTTTAGATGGATTTAAAGGCAGATAATAATCTTTATTTTCTTTATTTATAGTAAAGCCTGCTATAATATCAAATTCAATTTCATCAATAATAAATTCATAAAAATGGCAAGTTTTATAATTTTTATTATCTTCATTTGAAATTAAAATGCCAATTTCTTTTAAAACATCTTTTGCCTTTTGTGCATCTTCTTCTAAAACCATAACATCTATATCATTAAAATCTTCTGTTATCCCTTTAAAATATAAAAGACAAGAAGCTCCAAGTGCCCAAGTTATATTACTTTCATTTAAAATTTTTGCCACCTTTTTTAATGTGATAATTTTTTTATTAAGCATTTAATTTAGCCCTTCTTTTAAAATATATTCATTAAATAGTTCCATATTAAATTCATAAGCTACTATAAAATCATCCTCATTAAATTCAGCAGCATAAAAAACTCCATCTACCTCGATTATATGAACATATAATACTAGCCCCTCAACATTTTTTACTATAATATACTCAATATCCTCTTTTGTTGCCGCTATATCTTCTTTTAAAAAAGAATATCTAAAAGCAGTTGTAAAAAAATTGTCTATTGAAATATAGTCATCACCATCACCTTTTGTAAATTCGATAATCACTTCGCTTTTTTCTTCATCAATTTTAGACATCACACTATATATAATGTCTATAGCACTTTCTTTTTCTTTGTGTAAATTATAGTTTATTATAAGGCTAATTATTAGTGCTATTAAAAGTACAATAGAAAGAATTTTTTTCATTATGCCTCTCCTTTTTTTATAAATTCATAAGCATTTTCTCTGAATTTTTTACTATAAATAAATACATTGCAAAATTTATAATATTCACTATTATAAATGCACTTATAAAAAACATTGCACCCATATTATTAAATATCATCGCTATAAATCCGCCCGCCATATAAATTGCCATATTTAAAAATACTGTTATAAATATTGGTGCACCTCTTTTCACTGGAAGTGCTGGATTTTCCCAGTCGAGCATTGGGAATCTGATGTTTAATAATAAGCTTATAAATGTGTTAAACACACACATTGTAACTGGCAGTAAAATAAAAATTAGTGTCCAGATTAAATCAGCTTTTAGAATAACTGCGCTAACAATTCCCGCAATTATTGCAAAAGGCACTTGAAGATATATATTAAATAAGCTTTTTGATAGGAAAATAGTTGAGGCTTTTATTGGCATAGCCTTTAGCATCCATAAATTTTTGCCTTCTAGGGAAATTGAGCAAGAGGTAGTGGAAACATAGGCAACAAAAAAGCTTAAAATAAATGGTACTGCTGGCATAATATATTCTTTAAATTCCTCTATCATTAAAAACTCACTAGGATATGCGATATAAAAATAAATTAAAGCGCCAACACCTAAAAAGCCCATTATCACCCCTGTTAAAATATTCATCGCATAAACAGGAATAGATAATAATAATTTTAATTCTTTTGCCATTAAGCTATTAAAATGGCCTCTTGATTCTTCTTTTATTTCAACAGCTTTTCTTTTAACAGATTGTGAAGTTAGCCTTGTTCTAACAGATAAAAAGCTTTTTCCAACAAACATTGAAAACCCTATAAATGCCAAAATCGAAATTGCAATAAATAAACTAAATGCTATTATATCTCCACTAGCTATAAGCGAAAATAAAGAGCTTAGCGGATATATTGAATTTAATTGATTATTTAGTGTTAAAGATATATTATATAATTCCTCTGGGCTAGAAGAATTTGTAGTAAATGAAAAGGAAAAAGATATTATAAATATAACAGCTATTCCTAAAACAGATAAAATAACATTAAATAATGCCGATTTTCTAAAAAAGCTACTTACATAACTTACTACAAATCCAAAAAATGCAGCTATAACCATCGGTATTAAATTTATAAAAGGAATAGCTATAACAACTAAACTTACTTCTAAAATTGATGGAGAAGAAAATAAAACCCAGCTTAATACCGAAGGGAGCATTAAAAATAATTTAAATAAAAAATTGGAAAAGTATAAAAATATTATTTTCGATTGAATAATAGTTGAGGCTTTTATTGGCATTGAAAATAATAAATCAAAGTCCTTAAAGGTAAATAATATCGAGCTACTTTTAAACATAGTGTAAATTAGCGACACTACACTCGTTAGAAAAAAGCTCATTAAAAGTCCTAGGTATGGCATATTAAAAGCAGAGCCAGCTAGTGTAAGGCTTGATGAGAAAGCAAAGCTTGCAAGACCAAAATACACACCTAAAAATATCATTAAAATTATTATTCCCACAGAAGATGTTTTTTTCTTTTTAGAGTTTTTCCCTCCGCTAAAGGCATTTAGCATTCCTAAAAACTCAAGTTTAATTAAATTTAAAAGCATAAAAAACCTCCTTAGTTTAATTCAAGGAATATTTCTTCAAGGCTTCTTTCTTTTGCCACCTCTTCTGTTTTTCCAGAAATTATTAATGTGCCATTTTTAATAATTGAAATATTATCACACAGAGTTTGCGCTACTTCTAAAACGTGAGTTGAGAAGAAAATACATCCACCTTTATCGCATAATTCTCTCATAAGATTTTTTAATAAATGGCTCGCCTTTGGATCAAGGCCAACAAACGGCTCATCTAAAACTAGGATTTTCGGCTCATGAACTAGAGCTGAAATAATAACTAATTTTTGGCGCATACCGTGTGAGTATGAGCTTATAGAATCATTTAATGCATCATAAATTTCAAACATATTTGCATACTGAGAAATTTTATGTGCACGAATTGATTTATCCACCTTATATGCATCGCAGATGAAATTAATATAATCTATACCTTTCATATATCCATAAATATCTGGATTATCTGGGATGTATGCCATAATTTCTTTTGTTTTTAATGGCTCTTTTTTAACCGACATTCCATCAACTAAAATTTCGCCCTCCTCAAAATCTAAAATCCCCATTAATGCTTTTAATGTAGTTGTTTTTCCGGCGCCATTATGCCCTATAAAGCCGTGAATAGTTCCACTATCCACTTTTAAAGACAGTTTATCAACCGCCGTTTTATCCTTATACTGCTTTGTAAAATTTCTAATTTCTATCATATCCGTTTAATTCCTTTCTTGATTTTCATATGTTTGTATTTATCTCTTAATACAATTCTATAACATAAACTTAAATTTGTCAATGTGTAAAATAATAAAAAAGCACTAACCCTATTTTAAATAGATTTAGTGCTTTAAATAATTAAATTTTATCCTTCCACTGATTCTGCAGCTGGGATAAGTGCTGAATTCGCTGTGTTATAAACAGTGTGAGTCCTTAGATAATTTGCCCATTCAAGATATCCTTGAGGTGTTAAATGTATGCCGTCATAGGCTGCTATATCTTCTCTTAAATATCCGCTAGAGCTTTTTAAAACCTCATATAAATTTATAAATGCTAAATCTTTTTCATAGCACATTTGCGCTATTCTCACATTTATATTATAAATTCTAGATGGATCAAAAACTGGTCTTTCTGCCACTTCAAATGCTGCTACTGGAGGAATACTCGTTACATAAATTTGAGTTTCAGGAAGGTATGTTCGAAGTTCATCTATGAACTGATAATAGCTATTTATAAAATCATCATCCGTCATATTAACAAGGGCATTAGTTCCAAGTGTTATATAAATTTTACCTGGATTTGCATTCCTTATCGCTTCAAACCCCACAACTGGAACAGTGGCGCCATTTTCATCAGTTACATTTATATATCCGCCGCCTAAATAGCTTTTTGGCGATGTGCTTTTGGCTGTTATATAAGTTGAATTATTTATCCCTGTTGTCTCTTTATAAACTCGAAATCCATCCGCTAAACTATCTCCCACAAAAACGGCATCATCAAAATAAGATAAATCAACCATTTCACTTTCTTGCACTTGAACCATACGTGGATCAAATGTTTTATAAGAGGTATTTATAGTTGGCACTTCTCCCTCAGCTAAAGTTGCAATAGAAGTGTTTGTTTGCAATATAGAATCTTTAGTTGGCTCTATAATTTCAGGAGTATCATTTTCGCTAGAAAAAACTCCGTTCAATACATTATATCCTAAAAAAACTACTACACCAATAAATAAAAACAACGTTGCAACACGAATATTTCGTTTTCTAACTTTTTGGGCTCTTCGTTTTTTCATTGTTTCTTCGGATACATATTTTCTCATTCAAATAGCTTTCCTTTCATTTTTTCATATATCATCATTATTAAATTATAAGATAAATTCTACATATTTTCAAGTGAAAATTTGCAGATATTTTTAATTTTAAGAAATAAAATATGGCGAGCCTTGCACAAATGGAGTGGTATCGCTGTAATAGGTGTGCGATATTAGATAGTCTGTCCAATTTTTATATCCCGTTGGAGTGAGGTGTATGCCATCATTATAAGCTAAATCCTCATTTAAATGGCCCTCGCTCGTTGCAAAAATTTCATAAACATTTAAAAAGCAAACCGTTTTTTGTGATGCCATTTTTGCAAGACTTGTATTTAAATTTATTATCCTTTGCGGATTATAAATATCATTTTCGCTAGACGTCGTTTGTGTTACTGGAAGAAGGCTGTTTATATAAATAACGCTCTCTGGTGCCGCTAATTTTAATTCATCTATTAGCTGTGAATAATAATTTAAGAAATCTTCATCTGATAAGTTCATCGCATTCGTTCCAAGGATAACATAAATTTTTCCAGGCGCTATATTTTTTATTTCTAAAAGTGCATCAATAGGATCATCATATCCTGGAATACTCACATATCCGCCATTTAAAAAGCTTGATGGCTGTAAATTTCGATTAGTAAAAAATGTTGCGGTGTCTATACCTGTAGTTGTTTGATATTCGCGAAAGCCATCTCCTAAACTATCACCTAAAAATAATGCATCATCAAAATAATTATCAAATACTCGTCCATTTTCAGGCAATGCTAAATTATAAGAGTTTGAGGATAAAATTGTTTTATCTTCTAGTATTAAATTGGGCCCTAAAATAGCTGAATCATTATTTTCTATAGGAGTTTGTGTTTCTTCTGGCTGAATAAAATAATTTGGCTCTTCCTCTGTTTTTGTAAAGGTAGTTATTAATTGAGTTACCCCAAAAGAAAATAGCAAAATAAAGGCTACAACAGCAGAAATAAAAGCAAACTGCTTTGCTTTTCTTTGCTTTTTACGTCTTTGTATTGTTTCTTTTGATGTGTAAACGGGCATATATAAACTCCTTTTCTCGCCTTTACTTATTTTTAAATTATAAATTAAATTTGTGATGAATTCAAGTGTTGTAATTATACTGTAATAATGATAAAATTTATTATATAAATATACAAAACTTTAAAAGCTATATGTAAGGAGCCATTTAATATGGAAAAAGAACTTTTTGGAACACACAATGGGATAGATGTGTATAAATACACTTTAAAGGATGATGAGGGTAATAGTATTTCCGTTTTAAATTACGGGGCAACTATTCAAAGTCTTGTAATTAAAAATAGTAATGGAGAATTTGTTGATGTTGTTTTAGGGTTTAATACTTTAGAAGAGTATAAAAATCACTCAGCATATTTTGGTGCAGTTTGCGGTAGGGTATGCAATAGAATTCAAGATGCAAAATTTTATATCGAGGGAGAGGAATATAATTTAATAAAAAACAATGCTAATGCCTGCCTTCATGGCGGCTTTGTAGGATTTGATAAATTGCATTTTGATTTAACTAATATTGATACCGATTTTTTAGAATTCTCCGTTTTTAGTATGGATAATGATGAAGGATTTCCAGGCAATGTTTCGCTAAAAGTAAAATACACATTTAAAAATAAGCTTCTTTTAATTGAATACACTGCCACTTCAACAAAAACAACACCACTTAATATAACAAATCACACTTACTTTAATTTAGATGGAAAAGGGGATATAAAAAATCATTCCTTGCAGCTAAATTCAAATTTTTATATGCCTGTATTTGATGATGGAGTTGCAACAGGGGAAGTTTTAAAAACAAAAAACACACCTTTTGATTTTAAAGAATTTAAAAAACTAGGTGATACTATTAACCTTTTAAAAGTAAATCAACCTGCAGTAAATGGGCTTGATAATCACTTTTTTATAGATTATGCAAAATCTATGTATCGAAAATTTGGAACACTTAAAAATGAGGATGAAAGCCTTTTTATGGACATTTATTCTAATCAAACAGGCACCCAAATTTACACTGGAAACTTTATTGATGATATGATGGCAAAAAACAATAAGGTGGGGGAATATAGCGGTGTTGCTATAGAAACTCAGCTCCCAGCTAATAATTTAAATTTTTCTTATCTTCCATCAATGCTTTTAAATAAGGGCGAAGTTTATAAACATAAAACAGGATTTAAATTTTATTAAATAATAAAATAGACTATAAAAAAGGAATGGCAAAAACCATTCCTTTTTTATGTATTACATTCTTGTATTTTACTTATTAATTCACATTCGCTTTCTATATCACCTTTGTATGGATGATTTTTAATGCACCTATTAAATAAATCTAAAACCTTTTTTGCTTGATTTTCATTTTTATAAACAATTAAATTTAATGCATATTCTGTTCTTATAAAGCCTAGATTTGTTTTCATTGCTTTTTGATAATTTTTAAATTCTTTATTAATTAATTTTAGAATATCTGCTTTATTATACCCCATAATTATATAAGATGTAATTAAATCATTCCTAAGTGCTGCTTTTAAAATTCCAAGTAGGGATGGATTATTTTTTAAAAAATCATTCACTTTTTCTATATGAAGAGGATAATCCCCCTCATCTAAAATTTTAGAAAGATAGCTTGTGTATACACCTGCACTTAATGAGTCTTTATTTTCGCTCCCATCTCTCACTATAAAAACTTCGCTATCAAAATCTTTTAATCTTTGCCCTTTTGCGAGTAATGAAGCTATTTTTAATTGGCGAAATAGTCCCTCACGTGCATATTCGCTTTTTTTGCATTGCAAAATATTCATCCCATCGTTTGCAATTCCTGAAACTTTTAGTGGTATTAAATTTTGCAAAGCAAAAATTAACCCAAATACAAAAACAAAAAAGGATGTAACAGCTATATATTCATTTGTTCTAATAAATAAAAATGGAAGCAATATTAAAGATAAGATAATATTCATCCCACCACCTAAAACATTATATAAAAAGTATGGTATTTCATTGTAATTTTTATTTGGAGGAGTCATTAAGCATTGCCCAGCTGTGCCTGAAATTTTCATTCTTTTAAATTCAATTTTGCCATTGATATTCACCCACATAAAATTTAAAAACCTATATGATGAAAACTCATATCCTGATAAAAGCCCTCCTATTAAATGCCCCAATTCATGTATGGCAATTTGAATTAAAACCGATACTGTGATTGAGATATAAAAAATGGTGAGCGAGAGTATAGGAGACATTTCACTATTATAGCTGTTTATTATACTCATTGATGAAAACCCAAGTCCTGCGCCTATAATTAAAGCAAGGCTAAGCCCTACTATCTTTTTTAAATTCTTAAAAATCTTTGTCATATTTTAAAATTAATTCCTTTTATTATTGAATTGATATACAGTATATGTTACCATAGATACAGATAAATAGCAATAAAGGAGACAGCTAAAATGAGCGGATTAATTCATATATATACAGGCGATGGAAAAGGAAAAACAACTGCGGCAATAGGCCTTACAATAAGGGCACTTTCTAATGATATGAGGGTGGTGTTTTGCCAGTTTATGAAAGGGGACTCTTCAAGCGAATTAAAAATACTAAAAACTTTAGATAATATCGATTTTGTTTTTTGCTCTACTAACTTTGGCTTTGTTTGGAATATGGATGAAGAAGAAAAAGAACGAGCAAAAACAGCTTACACAAATCAGTTTCAAGAAGCTATAAAAAAAGCCATAGATTTAAAAGCAAATCTCTTAGTTTTAGATGAATTTAATTCAGCTTATGAGCTTTCTTTTATTGATAATAATATTGCTCTTGATTTTTTAAAAAACAAACCTTATGATTTAGAAATTGTTTTAACAGGGCGAAACCCAAAAGAAGAATTATTATCCCTTGCTGATTATATTTCTAACATACAATCACAAAAGCACCCATTTGAAAAAGGGATTAATGCAAGAAAAGGCATTGAATATTAATAATAATTTAAATAGAAAATGGCTATAATATATCTATAATACCAAAAATTATAACCCTTATGTAAAATTATTGGTATTTTATTGAAAAATAGGTATTAATATGATAAATTTTATATTATAAGATATAATTTTTAATATAGGGGTACTACTAATGAAAAAACTAATAGCTCTTTTTCTTACAACTGCTTTGTTTTTAACCTCTTGTGCTAGCGCTGATGATACAAAAAGCACAAATGAAGAGGATTTAAACATAGTTAGAACTAATATAACTGCAGAGCCAGACAGCCTTGATCCGTGGAAATCAGCCGCAACTGATACCGCTGCAATTTTTAATAATGTGTTTGATGGGCTTATGCTCTATAATGAAAGAGGAGAAATCACTCTAGGGCTTGCAAGCGATTATAAAATAAGTGAAGATGGCCTTACCTACACATTCACACTTCGCGAAAACGTTGTTTTTCATAATGGACAGCCCTTTACTAGTGCTGATGTTTTATACACTTACAATAATTTAGCAGGTCTTGATGGAAATGAAGCTGTAACGGGCAAATTTTCAGCTATAGAAAGCATAGAAGCGCCAGATGATTACACATTTATTATAAATTTAAAAGAGCCGTCTGGGGCATTTTTAAGCCTTACTATTCAATCAATTCTTCCACAAGGCTACACACAGCAAGCTCTTCATCCAATAGGAACAGGGCCTTATAAATTTGTTTCTTATACTCCAGGACAAAAGGTTGTTTTAGAAAAGAATGATAATTTTTATGATGAAGATAGAATGCCATCTATTCAAACGGCTGAAATTTATATAATGAGCGATAACAGCGCTATCTCTCTTGCATTACAATCAGGTCAGCTTGATTTTGCTCAAATAAGCGGGGATAATGTTTTGGCTTTAGAGGGAATAGGATTTAACATCCTATCATCTCCTCAAAATATGGTTCAGCTTTTCGCCGTTAATAATGAAATCGCCCCTTTTAATAATTTAAAAGTTCGACAAGCTTTAAACTATGCTATTAATAAAGAAGAAGTTATCTTTGGTGCTTTTAATGGCTATGCCACTGAAATTTATTCAAACTTTAGCCCTGTTATGGACTATTATTATAACGATAGTTTAACAGATGTTTACTCTTATAATAAAGAAAAAGCGATAGAACTATTAAAGGAAGCAGGATACGAGGATGGCTTTAGTTTAGAAATAACAGTTCCATCAAACTATGTAAATCATATGAATTCTGCTCAAATAATAGTAAATCAGCTAGCTGATGTTGGAATAACTGCCACTATTAACCCTGTGGAATGGGGAACATGGCTAGACGAAGTTTATGAAAAGGCAAACTATGAGGCAACTATTATTGGCCTTACTGGAAAACTTGATCCGGATGCAATTTTAGGAAGATATGAAAGCTCATATTCTGCAAATTTTATGAATTTTAGTAATGAGAGATACGATGAAATTATTTCTCTTGCAAGATTTGAGACTCATGAAGAAACAAGGGTGAATTTATACAAAGAAGCCCAAGAAATCCTAACTAATGAGGCGGCGGCGGTTTATATAAGCGATCCTAATTTAATAGTGGCAGCTAGAAGCGAATTAAAAGGCTACACTTTCTATCCAGTTGGATTTATTGATTTTTCAAAATTATATTATGAAATGTAATATTAAAAAAGCTGCGATATTTTATCTCAGCTTTTTTTATAAGTATAAAGAGGGTTTAAAAATAAGAATATGAATTATTATTTTAAAAAAATTATAGGACTATTCACCACTGTGTTTATAGTGTCTATTATAACATTCTTTGCTTTTCAAATGCTCCCAGGAGATCCTGCCACTATAATGCTTGGAATAGAGGCAGATCCTGTGCAAATTGAAAATCTTCGCGAGGAATTAAATTTGAATTTGCCGTATTTTCAAAGATACCTTTTATGGGTAGAGGGTATTTTTCGTGGCGATTTAGGAGTTTCTTATAGATACTCTATCCCTGTTATGGATTTAATAAGCAGTTATTTTGAGGTAACATTTTCTTTGGCAATACTATCTTTATTTTTCACTATTATTATAGGATTTTTTGTTGGTTTATTTATTTCAAAACATGAAAATAATCCAGTGGCAAAATTTATTTACACCATCTCTCAGATAACAATTTCTATTCCATCTTTTTGTATGGCAATACTCTTAATTAGTATATTCTCAGTGAGTTTAAGCTGGCTTCCTTCTTTTGGATATGTTTCCTTTTTAGAGAGCCCCGCTGAGTGGCTTAAAGGTTTAATCTTGCCATCTCTTTCAATTTCACTTGGAACGAGCGCCGTTTTAATTAGATATATTGTTGTAAGCATTAAAAAAGAAAGTAAATCCGCTTATGTAAAAACGGCAAGAAGTAAAGGAATTCCAAAAAACAAAATTTTAAGTAGGCATATATTAAAAAATTCACTTATCCCTGTTATCACAGTTTTAGGGATGAGTGTTGCCGATGTTTTAGGGGGCAGTATTATAATAGAAAAGGTTTTTTCAATGGCTGGAATAGGCAGTCTTATAGTAACTTCGATAAACACTAGAGATTTGCCTCTTATTCAAGGACTAGTTTTTTATCTTGCCATATTAGTTGTTTTTACAAATTTTATTGTGGATATTTTATATTCGCTTATCGATCCTAGAATAAGACTTAAATAATAAGAAAGGACTTAATTATTAAATGAGAGAATTTAAAAAATATTTTAATAACACAAAATTTCTTATTGGCCTTTTTATGGTTGGATTTTTATTTTTGGTTATGCTAATAGGTATTGTTTATCTTCCATATGATCCTTTAGAATACGATGTTTTAAATAAGCTTTCAAAGCCTAGCTCTCTTCACCTTCTAGGAACAGACGAGCTTGGAAGAGATATCTTATCAAGAGTGATGAAAGGGGCAAGAACCTCCTTTTTTATCGGCTTTAGCGTTGTTGTAATAGGATTTATACTAGGAGGCACCTTAGGGGCTCTTGCAGGCTATTATGGGGGCAAAGTGGATAACTTTATATCAAAAATAATAGACGTTCAAATGGCATTCCCAGGAGTTTTAATTGCTATGATGCTAATTGCTTCTTTAAATTCAAGTTTATTCGTTTTAATTTTAGCCCTTGGGATAATGGCTATCCCAAGATTTGCAAGAATGACAAGGAGTGGATTTTTAGAATATAAAGAGATGCAATTTACAAAAGCTGCAAAGGCAAAGGGCGCATCGGATTTTAAAATAATGTTTGTTCATATACTGCCAAATATTCAAAGTCGCCTTTTAATATCTGCCACTCTCTCATTTTCTTCTGCTATTATGAGCGAGGCTGGGCTTAGCTATTTAGGGCTTGGAATAGCGCCTCCAGAGCCTAGCTTTGGAAAAATGTTGAGCGATGCACAGGGAGTTATTTTATCTGCTCCGTGGTATGTTTTTATTCCATCTAGTATAATTATTATGCTCGTTCTCGGCTTTAATTTAATGGCTGATGGCATTGAAGATGTTAATAAATTTTAAAAAAGGATTTTGAAATGAATAAAATTTTAGAAGTAAAAAATTTAAATGTTGAATTTAAAATAGAAAATGAATATTTTAAAGCGGTGAATAATATTAATCTTTTTATAGATAAAGGAGAGATTGTCGCTTTAGTTGGAGAATCTGGCTGCGGAAAAACTCAAGGTGCCTTAGGGATTATATCCTTAAATGATGAAAGCGCTAAAACTTATGCAGATTCTATTATTATAAATAATAGCGAAGTTAAAAATTTAAAAGAACAAGAATGGAACACTATTTTAGGCTCCCAAGTTTCAATGATATTTCAAGAAACAATGACCGCTTTAAATCCTCTTATTAAAATAGGAAATCAAATAGCTGAAAATGCTCAAAACAAAGGGGTAAAAAAGCTAGAGGCTAAAATTTTAGCAAAAGAAATGCTAAAAAAAGTGGGACTTACACAAACAGATAAAATTTATAAAAGCTATCCTCATCAACTCTCAGGCGGAATGAGGCAAAGAGCAATGATAGCTCTCGCTTTAATAAATTCTCCAAGCCTTTTAATTGCAGATGAGGCTACTACTGCCCTTGATGTAACAACACAGGCGCAAATATTAAATTTAATTAAAGATATGAATCGCGATATTGGCACTGCTGTTTTAATGATAACTCATGATTTAGAGGTGGTAAAATCTGTAGCTAATAGAGTTTATGTTATGTATGCGGGTGCAATAGTTGAAAACGGGACATCTTTTGATATAATTAATACTCCTCTTCACCCATACACAAAGGCTCTTTTAAATTCGAGCGCAAGTTATGAAAAAAGAGGGAGTGATTTAGAAGTTATAGAAGGAATAGTACCGCCTTTAGAAAAAAGAAGAAAAACAGGCTGCCTTTTTTATGAAAGATGCAAAAAAGCTATGCCTATTTGCTATAATGAAACTCCTATAATAAAAAATGTTAACAATCAAAATGTTTGCTGTCATTTATACTAAACTTTGAAAGGATAAAATTTAATTATGAATATGAATGAGAATAATTTAATAACTATAGATTCTATTTCAAAAACCTATCATAATAAAGGCACACTCAAAATAAAGGCTGTTGATGATGTTAGTTTAACAATAAAAAAAGGGGAAGTTTTAGGCCTTGTAGGCGAATCAGGATGCGGAAAATCTACACTAGCTAATATTATTTTAAATCTTTTAAAGCCAAGTTCTGGCAGTGTTTTTTATAAAGAGCAGAATATATCTAATATAAAAAAGAGGGACGAAAAAGAATTTCGAAAAAATATTCAAATAATTTTCCAAGATCCTTATTCCTCCCTAAATCCAAGCAAAACTATAGGATTTTTAATAGAAGAAGCCTTAAAAATTCATAAAATAGAAGAGAATCCAAAAGAGAGAGATTTAATTGTAAACACTATACTTCGCCTAGTTGGTCTTGATGAAAGTTATAAAACAAGGTATCCAAGAGAGCTTTCAGGCGGACAAAGACAAAGAGTTATGATAGCATCAGCTTTAATATTAGAGCCTGAGTTCGTTGTGTGTGATGAGGCTGTATCAGCGCTAGATGTTTCTGTTCAAGCACAGATTTTAAATTTACTGCTTGATTTAAAAGAAAGAATGCAGCTCACCTATCTATTTATATCTCATAATCTAGGAGTTGTTTCATATATAGCTGATAGGATAGCTGTTATGTATCTTGGAAAGATAGTGGAAATAGGCAGTACCGATGATATGATTAAAAATCCTTTGCATCCATACACAAAGGCATTGTTCGCTTCCTCCTTTGATTTAAACAGCAATGCTGATAAGTTTGATTTAGAAGGAGAAGCTCCTAGCCCTTTAAATCCGCCGTCTGGGTGTAGCTTTCATCCAAGGTGCAAATACAAAAAAGATATCTGCATAAAAGAATATCCAAAACAAAAAGAAGTTGATAATAAAAAAGTTTCCTGCCATTTATACAATTAAAAAAATGATAGCCACCTATTTTAGGTGCTATCATTTTTATTTTAAAATAATTGTAAATAATTCATATCTTTTAAAAAAGAAAATCCGTTATTATCTATCGAAAAAGCGGTGGTAGCCCCTGAAACTATTCCATAAGATATAAGCATTATCCCCACTATTATTAAAATTAAAAACAATGTATTTAATTTACTTTTCATCTCTTGCACCCAAATCCTCTCTATTTCTTTAAATTCTACACCTTATACTTTTTATGAATAAGTTTTTTTATTGCATCATTTATAAGCATTGCAAACTTTTTCGCTAGTGTAACAACAAATTTTAGTGAAAAATAAGCAATTGATACTGAAAGCAAAAACATTCCAAGAAAGAAACATCCTGTTGGAAAATTTAATATAAATCCTGGTATAATTGCAAACACACTAACAAGGCCTGCCATTAAAAATCCTACAAATAGTAAAAATAGTGAAAACAAGAATAATCCGCCTGTTAAAATCCCTGCACCTAGAAGTAAAATCCCTGCAAAACCTAAAGGAAGTGTTATTGGAGCTGAAAGAATTGCAAATAAAACAGTTATCCATGATACACCGCTTTTTTTATTCGGCTTCTTCTCTCCAAACTCTAAAATTAAGTTTGCCGCTATTTCGTTAACATCGCCAAGCTTTTTTAGTGCCTCCTCCTCATTTGCTGCATCATTAAAATAATTTTCATAAAACTCAATAGCATTATCCCTTTCTTCTTTTGGAAGTGCTCTTAGTTTTCTTTTTAATTCACTTAAAAATTGATTTTTAGTCATTTTCATTCTCCTTTCCTAAAATTATATCGATAGTGTTTTTATAAATAAGCCAGCTATCTTTATATTCTAATAGTTTTTCTTTTCCTTCATTTGTAACT
Organism: uncultured Oscillospiraceae bacterium; assembly: GCA_964369205.1. Taxonomy (GTDB): domain Bacteria; phylum Bacillota; class Clostridia; order Oscillospirales; family Ruminococcaceae; genus RGIG3102. The sequence goes on from CAYJEK010000044.1 coordinate 16,071, forward strand.
GTGTAATACTTTCTATTTCTGCCATCGTAAGACATATCATAAGTTGTTAAAAAACCAGTTTTTGATAATCTTCTTAAAACAGGATATAAAGCTGTTTCGCTAATATGAAGTGTATTTCCTATCTTTTGAGTTAAATCATATCCATATGTATCGCACTGAGCTACTATCCCTAAAACACAGGCATCAAGAAGCTTTGAAGCCACTGCAAATTCCATAATACTCCTCCTTTTATTATTTTCTTAACAATATTATACAACGAATAATATTGTTTGTCAAATAAAAAATAAACTACTCATATATAAATGAGTAGTTTACCTTATAGTTTTTAATTATTTAACAACAACTAAATCGTATTCATCATTACCAATTCCAAGTTTTTTTGCATGAGATAGGCATGTTTGCCAGTTTGTCTCAGGATGCATAACTTTAAAGTGGTCAGTTTCAGTGTGAGAGCAAGAACAGCTTTCATCGTGTGTATGTGTGCATTTATCTCCAATAAAGCTATTTTGGAATGCTGTTTCTTTATTTGCCATATCAGCGCAAGCTCTATCAAGAGCCACTGGATCAAATGATGCAAACATTCCAACGTCTGGGATAACAGCCGCATCGTTTTCACCGTGACAGTCGCAGTATGGTGAAACATCAATAACAAGGCTTATATGAAAGTGTGGTCTATCTTTTAAAACAGCTAGTGAATACTCTGCTATTTTTTTATTTAAATCATCACTCGTTGAAGACCAATCAGCCTCAATAGCATCGAATGAACAGGCACCAATACATCTTCCGCATCCAACACATTTATCTTGATTTATGATAGCTTTTTTATCTTCATTAAATGTTATCGCTCCGTGAGCACACATTTTTAGACAGGCTTTGCATTTTTTACACATATCTAAATCAACAAAAGGTTTTCCAGCTGAATGTTGTTCCATTTTACCAGCACGGCTTCCACAGCCCATACCAATATTTTTTAAAGCACCACCAAACCCTGTTGATTCGTGGCCTTTAAAATGAGAAAGAGAGATAAAAACATCTGCATCCATAATTGCTGTTCCGATTTTTGCTTCTTTAACAAGTTCGCCGTCTATTGGAACAATTGTCTCATCCGTTCCTTTTAAGCCATCACCGATAATAACATGACATCCTGTTGAAAAAGGGGAGTAGCCATTTTCATAAGCTGCTTCCATATGCTCTAGTGCATGCTTTCTTCTTCCAACGTATAAAGTGTTACAGTCAGTTAAGAATGGTTTTCCGCCAAGACTCTTAACAACATCTGCTACTACTTTTGAATAATTTGGACGAAGGTATGCAAGGTTTCCTGGCTCACCAAAGTGAATTTTTATAGCTGCAAATTTTTCTTTGAAATCTATATTACCAATTCCAGCCTCGCGAATTAATTTTTCTAATTTTAATAAAAGGTTTGTGCCCGGAAGTGCTCGCATATCCGTGAAATAAACTTTACTTTTTTCCATTATTTAGTGTCCTTTCCTTCTTTTTCCATTTGAAATAATTTTAAATAAAAAATCTTACCTATATATTATATCATAGCTAGTTTTAAAAAGGCAAAAGATTTTTTTTAATTTTTTTAGATTTTTTTTTAAAAAAGTGTTGACATATTGCAAATCCTATGGTATATTAATTAAGCATTAAGTTTGCTTGTGTAGCTCAGTCGGTAGAGCAGCTGATTTGTAATCAGCAGGTCGGGGGTTCAAATCCGTCCACAAGCTCCAAAATGGGGGAGCATTCCCGAGCGGCCAAAGGGGGCAGACTGTAAATCTGTTGTCGACGACTTCGATGGTTCGAATCCATCTGCTCCCACCATGCCGTAAGAACATCGTAAGATGTTCTTATTTTTTTTATAAAATTATTAAAGTAGAAGGATTCGAAAGGTGGCTCTTCGTAATAAGTCCAGTATACTATTGCAAGCACCATAGTTATAGCTTGCTATAGCAAGCTATAAGCGAATCCACTTCCATTCTTATTTTTATAAATCAATTTGATATTATCTACTTATTATG
>CAYJEK010000045.1:0-17337 GCA_964369205.1 uncultured Oscillospiraceae bacterium
ACAACTCTATCTATAAAATCAACTTCTTTTAAATCATCAACTAACTTATCTGCATATTCTGTGATTTTTAATATCCACTGACTCTTAACTTTTCTTGTAACTTCGCCACTACATCTCTCGCAAACTCCATTTACAACCTCTTCATTTGCTAAAACAACTTTACAAGAAGTACACCAGTTTACTGCCATTTCATTTTTATATGCAAGGCCGTGTTTAAATAATTGCAAAAATATCCATTGTGTCCATCTATAGTAATCTTTATCTGTTGTGTTTATTTCTCTATCCCAGTCAAAAGAGAGGCCTATAGCTTTTAATTGGCTTTTAAATCTTGCAACATTTTGTGCTGTTACTTTTTCTGGATGTATCCCCGTTTTTATAGCAAAATTTTCAGTTGGAAGACCAAAAGCATCCCAACCCATTGAGTATAAAACGTTAAATCCATCTAATCTTTTTTGTCGTGAAATAATATCCATAGCGGTGTATGAGCGAGGGTGTCCCACGTGTAGCCCTGCTCCTGATGGATATGGAAATTCTATTAATCCATAGAATTTTGGAAGTGAGTAGTCTTTTGATGTTTTAAAAGTTTTTTCATCGTCCCAAATTTTTTGCCACTTATTTTCAATGGCGCTAAAATCATATTTCATAGTAAGTGTAATCCTTCCTCTTGATATTCCAAAATATAATAAAACTAATATTTTTTATTAGTCTATAATCACTTCTTCGCCGTCTGCCCATAATTTATCTAAATTATAATATTCTCTTGCCTCTGGGTGAAAAACGTGGCAGATAACTGTATCGTAATCTACAAGTATCCAGTTTTTTGTATCATATCCTTCTGCTCTTGATGGTTTTAAATTATAATCTCTTTCAATTTGAAAATCAACTTCTTCCGCTAGAGCTCTAACTTGTGTTGTTGAGTTACCTGTTGCAATAACGATATAATCTGTTACCACTGTTAAATCTTCAATTTTAATAATTTTAATATCTGTTCCTTTTTTATCATCTAATGCTTTATAAATAGCTTTTGATAGTTCTAATCCGTTCATATTAGTTCCTTTCGTTTATGAGTTTATAGCATTTGCTACACTCGGTTTATAAAATTTTAAGTTTGCCCACTGAGCATATCCTGAATAGTTCTTTTGCTCGTTGGCACTATGCCATAATCTTGAATTAATTCGCCTTCCTGCCATCCACCTATATCAACATCTTTAGCAGTTAGCGGTGTTTCATTATAAAAAACAAAGTATTCATTTAAAATATCCGCCCACTCCTGTGGCTGAACTTCTAAAATAGCTATACTTCCACCAGTTTGTGTTCCATATAAGCCCCCTTTTACAGATGGTGTTATCAGTGTCATATTTTCATACGGCACATTAAATGCAAAATCTGCGAGGGAATAAATTCTAGTCCACTCCATATCTGTTGTAAGATAAGATGTAAACCTTGACATTATATTATAAAAATCATTAATTCCTAAATCCTGTGTAAAATAAGTGATTAAAGCTGAATAAAAATATCCTTGCACTTCAGCTCTTTTTGTGTCTGCTGAGCCTTCATAGTTTCTATTTCTTACAATTTGTTCTGCCTGAGCGCCACTAATTGTATAAGTGCCAGCCTCGCTAAACATCACTGTTTCTTCGCCAGTTTCTTGATTTTCTAATATTATCGGATATGGAATATACATTTCAAGCCCGCCATCTATCCCATCAACAATATTTATAAAAGCTTCCATATCAAGCGTTACATAATGGTCAACCGGAAGATGCAGTTTTTCATTAAGCACCTTAATTGTATTAAAAATCATTTCCTCTTCATCACCGTGGTAGTATGCGCCATTTATCTTTCCATCACCTGGGATATCATGTCCCATAAAGGTGTCTCTTTGGATTTGAATAGCTGATATTCTATTATTCACAATATCTAAAGTTGCATACACTATAACGTCGGTAAGGCCTATATCTCTTCCATCTTCATAATCAATACCGCAAACTAAAATATTTACAACATCATCTTTCACATCATCCGGAGTTACAAACTCTTTTGGTACTGTTTCCCCTTCATTATAAAGAGAATTTATGTATATATTTCCTCCAATTACAAGCCCTAAAATTATTAAAAGAATAATAATTACTATATTAAGCGCCTTACTTCTTTTTTTCTTTCTAGTACTTTTTGTTTGGTTTTTATGTTTTACATTTTCACTCATCCTAGATAGTCTCCTTTTCCAAAAGCGCTTTAAAATATCCTATAGCGCTCAGGGTATCCTCATCAAGTTTTTTATTTTCTTCTTTTAGCCATTTAATCGATAATTCAAGGCTTTCTAGCATCGCTCTATCAAGATTTTCATAGCTTAATTTTATTAAATAATCTTTTTCTTTAAATTCTCGCTCTTTTGATAACAAATCAGCAAGATAGATAATTTTTTCCAAATCCGTCATTCCATATCGTCCGCAGGTATGGCTTTTTATAGCAAGGAGTATATCCTCATCTTCTATATTAAGCTCTTTATAAGCATAATCTGCCCCGGCAAAGCTATGCAATGTTTTAAAAGGTTTATCTACGTTTAAGTTTTTTATACTACTTTCATAGCACCTTTTTTTCATTTCCTCTTCACTCACTCTTTTCATAATATCGTGAAGCAATGCTGAAATCTCAGCTTTTTTAACATTTAAATTATAATGTTTTGCTATATCTTTTGCAAATTCTGCTACATTATAGCTATGTATTATTCTTTTTTCATCTAATAATATTTTAAAAAGAAGTTCTATTATTCCATAAAGTTTTTCATCTTCATCTTTTGAATATAGACTGTATTTTTTTATTAAATCATAAACTTTATCATCTAAAAATTCTTTATACTTTTCTATATCTTCTCTTATTACGCTAGATGAAATTTTTATAGGAGTATTCTTTATAAAATTTATCACTGCACCATCTTCTTTTAAGTTTTCAAGAGCAGTTTTTGTTTCTTCATTAAATTCTTCTCTTAAAAAAGCTAAAAAGGCAGTGTTTTTTATAACTTCCTTGTAATTTTTCCATTTTTTTAAAAACTGTATATGGTCTTGCCCTATTAAAAAGGTAAAGTTTGCTTTTGGATATATTTTTTTTAAATGTTCTAAAGTTTTATAGCTATAACTTTTTTCATTTAGCTGTAAGTATTCAAAATCGCAGTATTCAAAATTGGCATCAATATCACAAAGACTTACTTTTGCAAACTCTCTTCTTATAACAAATGGAAGCGAGCAGCCTTTTTTGTGTCCTGGAGTAGCTGTTGGAATTACTATTACTTTATCCCATTTCCCCTCTTTTAATGCTAATTTTAAAATCTCTTTATGCCCTATATGAATAGGATCGAATGCCCCGCCAAAAAGTAAAATATTCATAAAATCCTCCACCTTTTAAACTAACTTTAATAACCTATTTAATGCTTTTTAAATCAAACTTTGTCTCTTTTTCATTTTGCAAAAATAAAACAATTTTACTGCCAATCGTTTGGATTATTTCGCATTTATCTATTTCATTTGCAATTAATTTAGAAGCCTCTTTGGCATTATATTCACAAGCTTCTAAAACACTTATTTTAACAAGCTCTCTTGCCTTTAGAGAATTTTCAATTCCCTCGATTAATTCTTTTGATATCCCTTGCTTTCCAACTTGGTATATAGCTGGTAATTTTTGAGCTTGTCCTCTTAAAAATGCTCTTTGTTTTGATGTCATTTTTATTCCCTTTCCTTTTCCTTATTATACTTTAAAATAAACTTACTTTAAAGCCTCAATTTCTATTTTTAATAAATTTAAAGCTTTGCCCCTGTGGCTCACTTCATCTTTTTCTTTTGGAGAAAATTCAGCAAAGCTTCTTTTTCCCGCCATAAATAATGGATCGTAGCCAAAGCCGCCTTCTCCTATTTCCTTATATCCTATATAGCCCATGCATTCGCCTTTACATATTTTAAAATCGCCATTTGGCAAAGCAAGGCAAACTGCTGATATAAATTTTGCTGTTCTATTTTCTAATTCTATGCCCTCTAAATTTTTTAATAATAAATCATTATTTTCTTTATCTGTGGCATTTTCACCCGCATATCTTGCAGAATACACCCCTGGCGCACCATTTAAAATATCAACCCATAATCCTGAATCATCAGCGATAGCTGGCATATTAGTAAGTTTTGCTATTGTGCTCGCTTTAATATAGGCATTTTCTTCAAACGTTGTGCCGGTTTCCTCTATTTCAATATCAATATTTAAATCAGCAAGGCTTTTATAGCTATAAGAAAACTCATCTAAAATTCTTTTTATTTCTGCTAATTTTTTCTTATTATTTGTAGCAATTGCAAAAATCATAAAATCATCCTTTTTATTCTTCTAAATCTTGTTTTAAACTAACTAGAGCTGCAGAAAATTCTTTTGCATCAAAGTGAATTAAATCTTCCATACCCTCGCCAACTCCAACAAATCTTACTGGAATTTCAAGGCTTCTTTTAATAGATAAAACACTTCCGCCCTTTGCCGTTCCATCAAGTTTTGTTAAAACAACGCCTGTTGCATTTGCAGCGCTTGTGAATTCTTTTGCCTGATTAATAGCATTTTGGCCAGTTATTGATTCTAAAACAAGTAGCACTTCAACTTTTGCATTTTCATTTGCCTTTGTTATTACTCTTCTTATTTTAGATAATTCTTCCATTAAATTCTTTTTATTATGAAGACGGCCAGCTGTATCACAAATAACTATATCATACCCCTCGTTTTTTGCTTTTTCCACCGCTTCAAAAACAACGGAAGCTGGATCCCTTCCCTCTTCTTTTATTAAAATATCAACTTGCGCTCTATTTGCCCACTCGTTTAATTGATTTGCAGCAGCTGCACGGAAGGTGTCGGCAGCTGCTAGAAGAACTTTTTTTCCTTCAGTTTTATATAAATTAGCAAGCTTTCCAATAGAGGTAGTTTTTCCAACTCCATTAACTCCTATTACTAATATAATACTTGGAGTTGTGGATAAGTCCATTTCATTATCTGCTGTTAATAGTTCTGTTATAAGATTTCTTAATATCTCTAAAACTTCTTCTCCATTTTGTGCTTTTTCTTTTTTAACTCTCTTTTTAAGTTCTTCTGTTAAAAATTCACTTGTTTCAAAGCCAACATCGGCTAAAATCAGTTCTTCAAATAGTTCCTCGTATAATTCATCTGTTATTGGTGAGGAAACAATTGTGTTTGCAATAGCATTAAAAACGCTATCTGTGGTTTTTTTAAGTCCTTGCGCAATTTTTGAGAATAATCCCATAAAAATCACCACTCCTTTTTATTTTTTTACTTAGTTTAGTATATCCGTATTTAAATTATTAACATCTAATTTTAATAGCTTTGAAATACCATCTTCCTGCATAGTAACACCGTATAAAACATCGGCAGCTTCCATAGTACCACGACGGTGTGTTATAACTATGAATTGAGTTTTATTTGAAATTCTGTGCAGATAATTTGCATACCTTGAAACGTTAACATCATCAAGAGCCGCCTCAATTTCATCAAGAATACAAAACGGTGACGGATTGTGAGCAAGAATCCCAAAGTAAACTGAAATTGCAACTAGGGCTTGTTCGCCCCCTGAAAGTGATGTTAGGTTTTTAATAACTTTACCTGGAGGGCTAACTTCTATTTCAACACCTGATTCTAAAACATTTTCAGGATCTGTTAATTTTAAACTCGCTCTTCCTCCTCCAAATAATTCAACGAATATATTTTGGAAGTTTCTATTAATAATTTCAAAGCTTTCTGAGAATAGTATTTTCATTTCGCCATTTAAAGATGCTATTAATTTTGTTAATTGGTTTTTACTTTCTTCTAAATCGGCGAGTTGCTCTTTTAGGAAGGTGTATTTTTCATAAACTTCTTTATACTCAACAATCGCCCCTACATTAACATCACCAAGCTTTTTAATATTCGCTTTTACAGCTGCTAAATCCTTTTTCATCTGATTTGGATTTTCAACTTCTACTGCGATTTCTTTCGCCGTTAGAATAGTCATCTCATATTCTTCCCAAAGTTTTGATACTATATCATCATAAGAAATTTGCATAGATTTAATTTTTTCATCTAGTTTTACTATTTGTTTTGATAAATCTTCTTTTTGATTAAAGAGCTGTTTATTATCACTTGTAATTTGATTTCTTTCTTTTTCAATTTCAAATCTTGTTTTTGTAATCTCTTTATTTTCTTCTTCTTTTTTTAGTATCTCTTCTTTTAATTTATCTATTTCTAAAAGAATATTTTCAGTGCTCTCATTATTTTTTAAAACTTCTTCATTTAATAAATTAATTTCATTTAAAAGATTATCTCTTTGAATTTTTTTATCATTTGCAGAATTTTCTATTTGCATAATGCTATTTTTTACTATTTCAATATCACTTTGATATTTTATAATATTAAATTTAATTTCTTGCAAAGTTTCATTTAAATTTCTTTGATTTAAAACTAATTCATCATCAAATTTTAGAGTATCCTCAAGATTTATATTAATTTCCTCTAAAAGATTTGAATACTTTTTAATTTCTTCTTCAATTTCATTTGATTTTAAATTATTATTTTCTATTGCTTTATTTGAGTTTTCTAAAATATCCTCTTGAATTTTAATTGCCGCTTCATACTGGTTTTTTTGTTGTGCATGCCTTGCATATTCAATTTCGGCATTAGTTTTTTCTTCTAAAAGAGTGTTTATTTCAGCATCATATCCATCAATTTGAGCTGTTAATAAATCAAATTCATCGCGAGTTTTTCTTTTTAATTCTTCGCTTTCTAAAAGTTTATTTTTAAAATCAATTAAACTTTCTTTTAGTTTTTCAATTTCGCCTTTTCTTGAAAATAATCCTGCTGATTTTGAAACAGAACCACCTGTAAATGATCCGCCAACGTTTACTTGCTGGCCATCTATCGTTACAATTCTATATCTAAAGTTTAATTTTTTTGAAAGACTTGAGGCCGCATTTATATCTTTTGTTATAATAGTTCTTCCTAAAAGGCTTGATATTATATTTTTATATTTATCCTTTGTTTTTATAACACTGCTTGCAAGACGGGCGCCTTCTGGCAATACCTCATTGAAATTTGATGGTCTAATTGTATCAATAGGCAAAAACGTTGCCCTTCCGCCTTTTGTTTGTTTTAAAAATTCAATTCCCCTTTTTGCATGAGTTTCATTTTCAACAACTATATTTTGAAGTGCATATCCAAGCGCTATTTCAATAGCAGTCTCATACCCTTTTTCAACACTAATTAGCTGGGACACTGAGCCTTCTATTCCTGCAAGTTGGCCATTTTTTGCCCTTGTTAGTATATTTTTAACAGAGTGCTGAAATCCATCAAAGCTATTTTCCATATCTTCTAAAAGCTTTATTCTTGATTTTGTATTATTTTCTTCTATTTCATTTTTTTGAATAACTGCTGAAATTTCATTTAATCTTTCATTAATTCTTGAAAGCTTTAATTCAATTCCCTGCTTCATATTCTTATTTTTAGTTATTTCATCATTTGCAGTTTCTATAAAAGAAGAAAAATCCAGAACTTGTCCATTTACAGTTTCTAAAAAATCTTCTGCTTCTTTTTTTTGAGCTTTAGCTTTTATAAAACCTTCATTTAAGGCTTCATTTTGAGTTTTAAGAGAGTGGAATTCTATTTTATAATCTTGAATTTTTTCATTATATAAATTTATATTCTCTAAAATATCAGCTTTTTCTTTATCTTGATTTTGTGCTTTTTCATTTATACTTAAAAGCTTTTCCTCAACTTGCTTTTTTTCTAATTCATTTTCATCTATATCAGCTTGAATTTTTTTAATTTCATCTAGCTTAATATTTTTTTGATTTTCAAAATCGCCATCTTGATTATTTAAATTTTCAAGTTGATTATTTAAATTTAAAATTGAATCATTTGTATAGCTAATTTTTGTTTCTAAAACAGCTTTTTGCGAATTTAAAGAAGAGATTTCGCTTTCAGTTGAGCGAATTTCATTCATATTTTCATCGCTTTTTTGTAAAAGAGAGTTTGAATAAAAAAACTTTTCTTCTATGTATTTTTCTTTATCTGAAAGTTTACTATCTATTTCATCGTAGTCGCTTTTAAATATTTCAAGATTTCTTTCTTCAACTCGAAGTAAGTCTTTTGATTTTTCAGTTGTGTCTATCCATAAAGAGATTTCCATTTCCTTTTTCTCTTTTGAAAGCTCTAAAAATCGATTAGCCTTTTCGCTGTCTTTTCTAAGTGGCTCAACTCTTTCCTCTAAATTAAGCAAAATATCAAGCAGTCTTGTTATATTTTCTTGGGCATTATTTAGGCTTTTTTCAGCCTCATTTTTTTTGTATCTAAATTTTGAAATACCTGAGGCTTCCTCAAATATTTCTCTTCTATTTTCAGGCTTTGCTGTTACTATTTCGCTAATTTTGCCTTGCCCTACTATTGAATAACCACTTCTTCCAAGACCTGTGTCTAAAAAGAGCTCATATATATCTTTTAATCTTACTTTATTTGAGTTTATTTGATATTCGCTATCGCCACCGCGATAATACTTTCTTGTAACGGAAATTTCATCGCTGTCTAAATCAAAAGCTTTTTCACTATTATCTAAAATAAGGCTAACTGAGGCAAACCCCATCGCAGAACGTTTTTGAGTTCCGCCAAAGATAATATCCTCCATCTTTCCGCTTCCGCGAAGTTCACGGCTACGAGTTTCACCTAAAACCCAGCGAATGGCATCACTAATATTACTCTTGCCCGAACCATTAGGCCCTACAACAGCAGACATACCTTTTTCAAATGTTATCCTTGTTTTATCTGGAAACGACTTAAAGCCGTGTAATTCAATGGCTTTTAAATACAATTCTAATCATTCCTTCCCTTTATAATTTTCACTTATCACAAACTACCTTTAAATACTCATAATCCTCTGTATCTACAGGGCATATCTCTATATTAAATCCTAGATTTTTAAATTTTTGTATGTTTTCTTTTTTTTGGCCTCTTGCCTGTGAGAGGCGGTTTTTATGAACATAAACTTTATAGTTTTTTTCCTTTTCATTTACGAGTTCATTTATTTTATCAAAATAAATTTTAGAAAAAACGAGCTCGCTAAAAGCTGGATGATACGGACCACTTACATATCCCTCTTCCACTTCTTTTTGTGCATGAAGACCAAGCTTTATAATCTTTATATCCTCTTTTAAAAACATCCTCGCTACCATACTGCAAATATCAACACTCTCTTCTAAAGATGGTGGTTTATACTGCCCACTATAAACTAATTCTTCTAAAAGGGTGTCTTTTAAAGTGATAGTTGGATAAATTCTAACTGTGTCTGGCTTTATTAAAATAAATTTTTCGGCTGTATCTTTTGCACATTCTTTATAGTCTTTTTGTCCATAAAGGCCAGTCATCATTTGAAGTCCTAATTGAAATCCATATTCTTTAATCAGTTTTGATGCATTATAAACGTCTTGTATGGTATGTCCTCTTTTATTTAAAAATAAAACTTCATCTTGCATACTTTGAGCACCAAGCTCTATACTTGTAACATTATATTTTTTTAAAATTTCTAAAATTTCTTTATTTATTGCATCAGGCCTTGTGGAAATTCGAATTCCATTTGCCCTATTAGCTTTTAAAAAGGGCTGAACGGCTTCTAAAAGAGCTATCATATAATCTTTATTAATTGCAGTAAAACTTCCACCAAAAAAGGCGACTTCAAAATTTTCAGCATTTTCTTTTGGCAAAAATTCCTCGCAAATACTCACAACTTCCTCTACTTTAACAGAAGATATTTTACTACTTATTTTTCGCTGATCGCAAAAAGAGCAATCTTGTGGACAACCTTCGTGCGGAATAAATATCGATAAATTTTTATGTTTAATCATATTATAATTTATATCCCATTAAAATTAGCGCCTCTTTTGCCGCTGCTTGTTCTGCTTGTTTTTTACTTTTGCCACTTCCAGCTCCTATAGAATTTGAATTAAGTAAAACCTCAACTAAAAATTCCTTATCATGGTCTGGGCCTTTTTCTTCTTTTGTTACATAGCTAAGTCTTTCGCCCTTATTCTTTTGAATAATTTCTTGAAGCAGTGTTTTAAAATCAACTATTGTAATAGTGGCTTTATCTAAAAATTTTAATATAAATTTCTTTGCTTCTTCAATTCCTGAATCCAGAAATATTGCACCAATTAAAGCCTCGAAGGCATCAGCTAAAGTGGAGGCTCTTTGTCTTGCCCCTGAAACCTGCTCGCCTCTTCCAAGCATTAAATAATCTCCAAGGGATATCTCCTTTGCATACTCACAAAGTGCCTCCTCGCAAACAAGGCCTGCCCTTGTTTTACTCATTTTCCCCTCAGACATTGTTTTGTTTTCATTGTAAAGTTTTTCACTAGTAACAAACTGTAAAACAGCATCCCCTAAAAACTCTAGTCTTTCATTATATTGATTATTTTTATTTTCATTTGCAAAAGAAGAGTGAGTTAAAGCTAGCTTTAAAATATTTTCATCTTTAAATGTGTAGCCGATATTTTCTTCTAATTTAGTCATTATAAATTCCTCCTTTTTGCATTATTTTTTTATTTTTGGTTTGCAAGAGATGCTTCAATTAAAGTAGAAACATCATTTTCTGCATAAGTTTTTGCCTGTCTTATCGCATTTTTAATTGCTAATGCATCACTTGAGCCGTGAGCTTTTATAACACCTTTTGATATACCTAAAATAAATGCTCCACCTGTTTCTTTATAATCAAATTTCTTTTTAAAAGCTTTTAATTGTCCGCTCATTAATATTGCCGCTAGCATTGTTAAAGGGTTTGTTTTAAACATTCTTTTTAATTCGCCATTTACAAATTGCGCAACTCCCTCAACTGCTTTTAATGCAATATTTCCAGAAAACCCATCTGCAACAACAACATTTGCAACGTCGTTTAATAAATATCTGCTTTCAATATTTCCAATAAAGTTTATATTTTGATTTTCTTTTAAAAGTGCATATGCTTCTATGTGAACATCTGTTCCTTTTGTTTCTTCTGCGCCGTTATTTAAAAGTGCCACTTTTGGCGACTGAATACCTGCCACTTTTTCCATATAAATTGCGCCCATTGTTCCAAATTGATTTAGCATATCAGGGCGAACAACCGTATTTGCACCGCTATCTAAAAGCAAAAACCCTTTTGGATTTTTGCAAGGAACAACTGTTGCGATAGTTGGTCTTTTACAGCCTTTAATTCTTTTAACGATAAATGTTGCCCCCATAACAAGAGCACCAGTAGAGCCCGCTGAAACTATAGCATCGCCTTTTCCCTCACTCACTGCTTTAAGAGCTACGTGAAGAGATGTTGTTTCTCTTTTTTTAACTATGTCTGCTGGATCTTCATCTATGCCAAAAACATCATCAGCTTGTAAAAATTCAATTCCATCAGAATTTATATTATTTTCTTTTAGGCAGTCCTGCATTTTTTTTATATCACCAACTGCTAAAATGCTAACTCCGTATTCGCGAACAGCATCTGCTGCTCCTTTTAAATTTGATAATGGCGCATTGTCTCCGCCAAATGCATCTATAATTATTTTCATAAAATTTATTCCTTTCTTATTTTACTCATCTAGAAGATTTATTTTTTTAATATCTGCTTTTCCTCTTAGTGAAAGCTGCATATATCTCTCTTTTTTATCTCTTATATGATTTTCAAGGCTTGGGAGTATTCCCATGTTAGCGCCCATTGGCTGAAAGTCTTTATTTTCTCTTACTAAATGTCTTAATAGTGCACCACTCATAGTATTCTCACTTGGAATTTCTATCTCTTTTCCAATAAGTTTGCACCACACAAAGTATGCAGCGAGCAGTCCACACATACTGCTCTCACAGTATCCTTCTGTTCCTGTTATCTGCCCTGCAAAATAAACATTTTCATATTCCTTTAAATTTAAAGTTATATTTAAAAGCTTTGGTGAATTTATAAATGAATTTCTGTGCATAACACCGTATCTTACAAATTCTGCATTTTCAAGACCTGGAATTAACCTAAACACTCTTTTTTGCTCGCCAAATTTTAAATTTGTTTGAAATCCAACTAGATTATAAAGAGTTTTCTCTTTATTCTCACTCCTTAATTGCAGATTTGCCCAAGGACGTCTGTCTGTTTTTGGGTCACGAAGACCAACTGGCTTCATAGGGCCAAACCTTAAAGTTTCAGGACCTCTTTTTGCCATTATTTCAACTGGCATACATCCCTCATACACTTTAATATCCTTTTCAAATCCATGAAGTTCGGCTCTTTGCGCATTAGATAATTCATTATAAAAATGCTCGTATTCCTCTTTATTAAAAGGGCAGTTTAAATAATCATCTTCGCCTTTTCCATATCTTGATGCTGCAAAAACTTTATCCATATCAATACTTTGGGCTGTTATAATAGGAGCCGCCGCATCAAAAAACGACATATAATTTCCGCATAGTTTTTCTATATTTTCATATAGTTTTCCTTCTGTTAAAGGGCCTGAGGCAATTATAGTTAATTCATCAACATTAATTTCTGTAACTTCTTGGCTGATTACCTCTATGTTTTTATGGTTTTTTATCTTTTCTGTTATTTCTTTTGAAAATTCGTCTCTATCAACAGCTAGTGCGCCACCTGCTGGAACACTTGTGTTTTTTGCAGTTTGCAAAATAATAGATGAGAAATGCTCCATTTCATTTTTAAGCATACCTTGAGAGGAATCCTCTCTTATGCTTTTTAGGCTATTTGAGCAAACGAGCTCTGCAAAGTTTTCATTTGTGTGAGCTGGAGATAATTTAATTGGTTTTTGCTCGTATAATTTTACTTTTATTCCTTTATTCGCTAAAAAGTATGCCGCCTCGCTCCCTGCAAGTCCTGCTCCTATTATTTTAACAATTCTTTCCTTTTGCATCGCTCTTCCTTTTCTTTTTTAGCCTATTTTTTACTTTTTGGCTTTTTCTCTTTTACTTCTTCTTTTTCTTTTTCAGCTTTTTCTTCTTTTTCTTTTGCCGCTTTTTCTTCTTCTATTTTCTTTTTAGATTTTCTTGGCGCTGGGAACGGAATATAGTTTTTACATTCTGGGTTTACACAATGTTCTTTTGCAGTTTTACTTAATTTTTTAAACATTGTTTTTCCGCAAACTTCACAATTTTTATCCGTTGGCGTTTCCCAAGACATAAATTTGCAGTCGCTAGAGTTTTCACAAGCGTAGAATGTTACTCCACGTTTACTTTGAAGTGCTAGTATTTTTGAGCCGCACACTGGGCAAAGCCCCGGTGCATATTTTACTATCCTCTTTGTGTTTTTACAATCTGGGAATCCACTACAAGCTAAGAATTTTCCGTATCTGCCTTGCTTTATAACCATCTGTTTTTTGCAAACTTCGCAAATTTCATCTGAATACTCAACTGGCAATTCAACTTTTTTTCCTTCCATATCCTTTGCAGCTTTTTCTAAATCTTTAATTAAAATATCATAAAAATCTCTTAAAACATCTGTCCACTCTTGGCTGCCTTCCTCAATTTTATCAAGTCGCTCTTCCATTGTAGCGGAGAATTTTAAATCCACTATATCTGAAAACTGAGCGGCTAATAAATCATTTATAGTTATCCCAAGTGTTGTTGGAGTTAATTTCTTTTGATTTCTTTCAACATAGCCTCTATCAATAATCGTATGAATAGTTGGTGCATAAGTTGATGGACGGCCTATGCCGTTTTCCTCCATCGCTTTAATTAAGCTTGCCTCTGTATACTCAGCTGGTGGCTGTGTAAATTTTTGAAGTGCTTCTATTTCTTTTAATTTTAATTTTGAGTCTTTATCTAAATCAGGAAGTGCAGTTTCTTTTTCTTTTTTATCATCTTCGCCCTCTTCATATAAAGCTGTAAATCCATCAAAAACAACTGTGTATCCTGATGCTTTATATAAATGGTCTGCCGCTTTTAAATCAACACTCACTGTTTTTTGCAAGCAATCTGCCATTTGGCTAGCTGTAAATCTTTCCCAGATAAGTTTATATAATTTTGCAACATCGCCTGAAAGAGAATTATAAGCTATTTCAGGTGTTATCCTTACATTAGTTGGTCTTATAGCTTCGTGGGCATCTTGTGCATTATTTTTTGTTTTATAGCTTCTTTTATAATTTGGGATATAATTTTCGCCATACTTATCTTTTATAAACGCCTTTGTTTCATTAACAGCCTCATCACTAATTCTTAAAGAGTCAGTTCTCATATAAGTTATAAGCCCGAGTGTGCCTTGACCTTGAATATCAACACCTTCATATAAAGTTTGTGCAGCTCTCATTGTTCTAAGTGCTGTAAAACCTAATCTTCTTGAAGCCTCTTGTTGTAAAGAAGATGTTATAAAAGGCGGTGCAGGAGCTTTTTTTCTTTCCCCTGTAGATATTTTTTCTATAGAAAACCCTGCATTTTCGCTCTCTTCTTTTATTTTTTGTGCCCACTCACCATTTGTTATTGTTTCTTTTTTACCATTAGTTGAGTGATACTTTGCTTTTATTTTTTTCGCTTGCCCTTGGGCTAATAATAAAGCTTCAATATTCCAGTATTCTTCTGGAATAAATTTTTCTATCTCTTTATGCCTATCAACTATTAATTTAACCGCCACAGATTGAACACGGCCAGCAGATAGTCCGCCTTTAATTTTTTCCCATAAAAATGGAGAAATTTTATAGCCCACTATCCTATCAAGAAGTCTTCTTGCTTGCTGTGCATTTATTAAATCTATATTAAGGCTTCTTTTATTATTCATCCCGTCAGTGATACCTTTTTTAGTAATCTCTCCAAAGGTAACACGGTTTTCTTTTTCTATATCTAATTTTAAAATATGGGCTAAGTGCCAAGAAATAGCCTCACCCTCTCTATCAGGGTCGGTTGCAAGATAAACTTCTTCGCTATGGCTTGCAAGCGTTTTTAATTCTTTTATAAGCTTTGATTTTCCTGGAATATTAATATATCTTGGCTTAAAATTATTATTTACATCTATTCCTATTTGACCTTTAGGCAAATCCCTAATGTGCCCCATAGAAGCGATAACTTCATAATCTTCTCCAAGGTATTTTTTAATGGTTTTTGCTTTTGCCGGTGATTCTACTATAACTAATTTTGACATAGTTTTTATTCACTCCTTTTTTCTTTATTCATCTATACTCTTTGGTAAACTCCCATGCTTTGCTGTTTTATAAAGCCTTCCATCTCAAGATTTGTAAGCATTGCTTTTAAAACAGGCATCGGAATTTTTAATTCTGTAAAAATTTGATTTGCTGTTAGTATTTTATTATCAAGCTCTTTTAATATGGCTTTTTCATATTCAGATAAGTTTTCATCTATTTTAGAATCTTCTATTTTATTGTTTTCTATATTTAAAAATTCAAGAACATTTTTTGCAAATACTGTGCATCTAACTATACCCTCGCTTAAAAGCTTATTATTAAATTCCATTAATGGATCAAACACACTTCCTGGAATTGCAAAAACTTCTCTTCCCATATCTATTGCAAAATTAATCGTTGTTGCTGTGCCACTTGGGATTTTTGCCTCAATTAATACTAAGGCATTTGAGAGTGATGCAATTAATCGATTTCTTTGAACGAAGATATATTTATTGTCCACTATATTTTGAGTAGCTGGCACTTCTGATATAACTAAGCCTTCTCTTGCTATATCTTCTTGCAAATTTCTATTTGCCTTTGGGTAGTATTCATTTAATGGAAGCCCTACAACTGCTATAACTTTGCCTTTATTTGAAAGTGCTGTTTTTTGGGATAGGCTATCTATTCCTTGGGCAAGGCCGCTTAATACAATACCGCCTTTTAAAGCTATTTCTTTTGCAGTATCGCTTGTTATTTTTATTCCATTTCTATCTGGGTTTCTTGTTCCTATTATTCCCACTATTTTTTTACTATTTAATAAATTTATATCCCCTTTGTAATATAAAACTAAGGGCATATCCTCTAAATCTCTTAGAGAATCGGGGTATTTTTCATCTGTATAGTTTATGCTATTTATATTGTTTTCTGTATGAATTTTTAAAATTTTCTCTGCCATTTTTAAATCAATATTTTCAAGATTTTTAATTTGAGGCTTTAAAAACACCTCAAATTTTTCTAAATCTTTTCTATTATCAAAAATTTCTTTTGGCGACAGGGATAAATTATTTATATCTTGCGCATTTTTTACTGCCACACCAAGGCATAAATTAAGCCACACATCATAAACTTTCATCTACTTAAACTCCCACATAAGTACAGCCGCGCTAACAGCCGCATTTAAAGATTCTATATCTTCACTCATTTCAATTTTAACTTTTAAAAGTGCATTATCTAAAACATCTCTTGAAAGTCCGTTTCCTTCATTTCCTATAAAAAGTGCTGTCTTTTCTGGTTTTTTTGCAGCTTTTAAATTAATTGCATTTAAAAGGCAGGCGGCAATAGTTGTAAAAGAGTTTTCATTTAATTTCTTTGTAAAATTTTTAAAATCATCCACTTTATAAATATTTAATTTTGCACTCGCCGTCATACTACTTCTTAAAACCTTGTAAGAGTATACATCTGCCGTTTTATTTGAAACAACAACATCTTTAAAATCAAAAGCTAGTGCTGTTCGCATTATTGCCCCAACATTTTGTGGATCTTGAATATCCTCTAAAACTAAAATTTTATCTTTTTTTAAAATATCGCTCGCATTTTCTTCTCGCATTTTAAAAACAGCATAAATTTGCATAGGTGATTTATCAGGACTTAGTTTTTCTGCCACATCATTTGTTATAACAAATGTTTTTTCTTCTATGATATTTTCTTTATTCTTTTCGTATTCATCAAGCGATAAAAACAAAAACTCTAAATCATATCCAAATTCTATTAAATCAAAAACAACCTTTTTTGATGCAGCAAAAAACTTCTTTTCTTCTTTTCGAAATGAAGCACTTTTGGATAGCTTTATAGCATATTTAATTTTAGGGTTATCTCGGCTTTTAATAATTTCCATATTCTTTTTTAAATAATTTTAGCAATACTTTTAAATAAATTTAAACACATTTCTAAAACTATTTTCTCCTTAATAATAAGTATTATGTACAATATATATCCGCTAGTTTTTTAAAAAAATGAATAAAAACTAGCGATTTTTATATATTTTTATCGGCTCTAAATACAAATACACGCCCTAACACAAGGAGTGCTAGAGCGTTTTTTGATATTGATTAAAGAGCTTTTTTAGCTGCTTCTACTAGGTTTTTAAATGCTGCTGCATCGTGGATAGCCATTTCTGAAATCATTTTTCTATTTAGAGTGATTCCAGCTTTTTTAA
>CAYJEK010000046.1:0-16339 GCA_964369205.1 uncultured Oscillospiraceae bacterium
TTATCTATATTCTCTAACTCAACTTCAAGACACAGTTGGCGTTATTATGCTAGCTTTAGATAAAGGCATTCCAAAGGTTATGGATTTAAAAACCATACTGGAAAAATTCATAGAATTCCAATGCGAAATATTAGAAAGAAGAGCAAAATTTGATTTAAGAAAAGCACAAGAGAGAGAACATCTACTTCAAGGATTAAAAATTGCATCTGATAATATTGATGAAGTTATTAATATAATTAGAACTTCTTATGATAATGCAAAGCAAAGATTAATGGATAGATTCTCTTTAAGTGAAGTGCAATCGAATGCTATATTAAATATGCAACTTCGCCGTCTTCAAGGGCTTGAAAGAGAAAAAATCGAACTTGAAATAAATGAATTACTAGAAAAAATTGAATACTATAAAGAATTCCTAGAAAATAAACAAATGGTGCTTGATAAAGTTAAAGAAGATTTAATTGAAGTTAAAAATAAATATCAAGACGATAGAAAAACTGAAATTCAGCACGTTTCTGGTGAAGTTGATATTGAAGATTTAATTCCAAATGAGGAATGTGTTTTCACTTATACAAACTTTGGCTATGTTAAACGTCAGCAAAAATCAGTTTACCAAGCTCAAAAAAGAGGCGGACGTGGAGTTAGCGGTATGTCTCGAAGAGATGAGGATTTTGTTCAAGAATTATTTATGGCAAATTCTCACGATTATATTTTATTTGCAACTGATAAGGGAAGAGTTTATAGATTAAAAGGCTATGAAATCCCAGAAGGCTCAAGAACTGCAAGAGGATTAAATATAGTAAATCTTCTGCAATTACAGCCAGATGAAAAAATTACAACTATGATTAATATGCCAAAAGAAAAACAAGATGGTAATTTAGTTATGGTTACAAGAAAAGGTGTTATAAAAAGAACACCAGTTGAGCAGTATTCAAATGTTAGAAAATCAGGGCTTATAGCTATAACTCTTGATGAAGGGGATACACTTGCATGGACTAGAATAACATCAGGCGAGGATGAACTGATTATTGCAACTAGAAATGGTGTGGCAATTAAATTCTCAGAAACAGATGTTAGATTAGTTGGCAGAAGTGCAAGGGGTGTAAGAGCAATTAATCTTTCTAGCGGTGATGAAGTAGTTGGAATGGGTAGAGTTCATGAGAATTCACAGCTTCTAACAATTACAGAAGACGGAAAAGGAAGAAGAACAAACTTATCTGAATATCGTTTGCAGTCTCGTGGCGGTAAAGGTGTTAGAAACTACGATATTAAAAAAGGCGGACTTGTTGCAGGTGTTAGAATTGTTAATGATGAAAATGATGTTATCTTAATTTCACTTTCTGGTATTATCATTCGTATGCATGCAAGCGATATAGCACTGCAAGGAAGATACGCTAGCGGTGTTCGTGTTATGCGTCTTGGCGCTGATGATAAAACAGTTACATTTGCAGTTACTATGAAAGAAGAAATTGAAGATGAAACTGATGAAGTTTTAGAAGAAAATAGCGAAGAAATAGTAAATGAAGAAGCAGCGATAGAAACTCAAACTACACAAGAATAAAAAAGACTAAAAAAACTCTATTTTAAATAATAGAGTTTTTTTAAAGGTTTTAAAAAGGAGTGAATTTGTGGAAACTAGTAAAAAAATTAATATTATAATTATATTGTTTACATTTTTGTTATCTTTAAATATTTTTGTGAATAGAGATTTCGATAAGTATTATTATAATCAAAAAGGCAATGAAATGCAGATTCAAGGCTCAGATGATTATAAAAAAGAGGAAGCCGCAATTTATCTAAATGATATTACCGATAAAACAGCTTTAATATATGATACTGGAATTGGGATTATATCAAATGGACATTATCAAGTGGAACTACAATATGCCTCCACTGGTGGGGAAACTATTTTTAGAGTTTACAGTGCAAATTATGTGAATAAGGATAATACATATGGAAAAGATTTTGTTTATGAAGTTCTGGATGTAAATGAGAGTTTTATAAAGATTGATTTTGAAATAAATCAAGATATTGATGATTTTAGTTTTTTAATTGAAACTACTGATGAAAATTTCGCTGTGGGAAGAATAACAATAAATTCATACAACTATGTGTACAACGATGCTTTTATTTACATCGCATTAATTATAGCTATATCTATTTGTTTATTATTTATAATTAACACTAAAAAACAATTATTAAAACCAGCAGTTTTTAAAGGAAAAGAAATATCTTCAAAAAGATACACACTACTTGTATTTTTTATAATGCTAGCCACAGCTTTTGTGGCATATATTCCATATTTTGATATGGGAATGGTTTTTGCTGATGATATGGTGTTCCACTTAGCAAGAATCGAGGGGATAGCAAGAGGATTTGAAAGCGGACAATTCCCAGTGAAAGTTCACGGGGGACATTTAAATGATTATGGCTATGCTAATGGAATATTTTATCCTGATTTATTTTTATATTTTCCTGCATTTTTAAGATTTTTAGATGTTAGTTTACTAACCGCTTTTAAGATTTTTTCAATATTTAGCCATTTTCTAACCTTTATAATTTCTTATGTTTCTTTTTCTAAATTATTAAAATCAAGAAACATGGGGCTTTTATTAGCTTGCGCATATGTTTTAAATTTATATAGGCTTCACAATTTATATTCAAGGGGAGCTATAGGCGAATACACAGCGATGATTTTTCTTCCATTAGTTTTATACGGATTATATGCTGTATTTTATGGAAAAAGAAAAGATTGGTTTTATTTAGTTGTAGGTGCAACAGGTGTTTTTCAATCGCACATACTAACAACAGGGATAACCTTAGCTTTTTGCATTTTATTAGGAATAATAGGATTTAAACAACTATTTTTTAAAGAAAAGCGAATAAAAGAATTATTGTTTGCAATAGGTTCTGCTTTACTTATAAATTTATGGTTTATACTTCCATTTTTATTAATGATGGGCCAGCTAGGAATAACTGTTTCATCAAGAAACATTCCACTAGCACCTAAAATAACAGAAGAAATTAATGTTTTATTTTCATCCTTATTTACAAAAACTGAATACTCTCCAGCAGAAAGTATGACTTATTCTCCTATAGGGTGGATTTATATATTTATTATTGGCCTATATATTGCTTATAGAATTTTATACAAAGAGGATAATGAAAATAAAAGATTAACACACTTAGGAGATGGACTTTTAGTATTCAGCTTGTTTTCAATATTTTTAACTACACATTATTTTGCTTGGGATTTTATTCAAAGTAATGAATTTATATCAAGGATAGTGGGAGCTATTCAATTTCCATCAAGGATATCAATGATATTTGCTGTTTGCCTTACAGGCCTACTTGGGGTAACTATTCTTTTATGGATTAAAGATAATAAATATAAAGTAATGCTTTCTGTAGGTTTAGTTTTTTTAATGTCTTTTCAAATGTCGATATGGTATGATGGGCTTTATATTTTAAGAAAAATTGAAAGCTCAACAGAAAATAAAAATGAAGTAATTTTATATATGGACGAGGGAGAGTGTATAGCTCTTGGCGAATATATAACAAATGGAACAAATGTTGCCCTTAATTTACAAACACCACAAATTATAACTGATAATGAAACCGTTGTAATAGAAAATCTTGAAAAAGCCGGAACAAAAATGAGTTTTAATTATACAGCCGATTTAACTAGTGGCGATACAACATTTATTATTCCATACACATATATTCCAAATTACGAAGTTAAAGTTGATGGAGTAGAACAAAATGTTATAAAATATGATGGAGCAAAAGTTGCATTTATAGCACCTAGCGAAAGTGGATTTGTTGAAATAAGATATACAGAGCCCCTAACATTTAGATTAGCTGAAATGATAAGTGGTGTTTCTATTGTAGGATTTATAGGATATTACTATTATAAAAAAAGAAAAATAGATAAATAATTATTTTACGGTGACTCAAAGTCACCGTATTTTTTTACAAGTTTATAACACAGTTGATTTTTTCGTGAAAAAAATATTTTTAAATTGCTAATTAATAGTATTAATGCTATGATAGATATATAAGTATTTATTAATATCAATTTTTAATAAAGGGGAATTATTATGAAAAAATTTATAAGTTTAATTTTAGCGGGCATTTTATCTTTTTCATTAGTAGGGTGCAATACAGCTAATGAAACTTCAATAAATACAGATATAGAAAAAATGAGTAAAGAAGAGTTATACACAGAATTTATAGAGCCTCTTTTAAATACAGGTATTTTATCTTATAATGGATATATTGATGGAGAAAATAGAAGTTTTAATTCTTATATTTTAATAAGTAGCTACACCACTTTTGTTAGAGATAAAGACAAGGATTTTTATTTAGAAACCTATGAATTAACACCTTTTAATGAAAGTCCAAGTTATCAAGATGTAGTTAGTATTCCAGTAGAAATAGTGGAAGAGGAGCTTAATAAAAGATTTATTTTAGAAGAAGATTTTTTTGAGGAATATGAAGATTTTAATAAAATTGAGGAAAATTATTATATAAATTTACATTTAAATAATCAAAATTATGGAAGCAAACTTGTGGATAAAGAAAGCATTACAATTAATAAAACGGATAATGGATATGATATTAATTTCGATTTTACAAGACTAAATGCAATTATTAAGCTAAATGAAAGCTTTGAAGTAAAAACAAGTTTTAACTATACCATTAATTTAATTTTAGAAGATGGATATTATAAATATAATACAATTTATTCAAAACTTAATACAGATAAATTAACTAATATTGATGTGGAATTTCTATTTATGAATTCACTTAAAGATTCGATAATTTTTCTAGGAAACTTTAATGAGAATGAACCTTTAACAGCGGATATGGAATTATATGGAATGAGGTATACCGCTTTAATGAATATAATCTATAAGATTTCTTATGAAGGGTATAAATATGGATTAAGTGGAATGGTGGATATATATAATATAGATAAATTAATTGCTAGCTATGAAAATATTTTTTATAATCAAAATGGGGAAGAATTAAAAAATTTATTAATACTAGATGATAATTATATCAAAGAAGAAAGCATTGTGGATATGGATAAATATATTAGCTATACAGATAATAATATCTGCGATGTTTTATCTTTTAATATTGAGGGTGATATAATAACGATAAATTATAATATACATAATTCAGCTGAAAATTATACAGGCACAATTAAAATTAAACTAAATGACTATAGCTATTCTATAATTTCAAATGAGATAAACTAAAAAGGAAAAATAAAAAAATGATATATTATTTTGCATCAAAAAATGAAGATTTAAAAGGGGGACTCCCTTTAGCATCTATTGGAAAATCAAAAAATCAATACTGCCATAAAACTATAAAAGAAGCAGTGATTTATATGATTAATCCTAGTATTTTAAATGCAGAAAGAGTGGATTTAGAGGAGTTTTTAAAAAATACTAATTGTAATATTTCTTTTTATTTATACGAATGCGAAAAAGTAAAAGGAAATAATTTAGGCTATAATAAAAATGAATTTGCAAAAATTATATCAAGAGAAAAGATAGATAATTTAAAAGAGTTTTTTAAAAAATAGGAGAGTATAAGGAAGAAAATAATTAGCTTAGTTTTAGATTTTTATTTAAGTATTAGCCTTGTAGGGTGCGGTGATGATATTAAAAGTGTTGCTTAAAATTACCATAAGTGATATTATATTTATATAGCCTAATTTATAATATATAGGCTAAAATGAAAGGAATTTAATACTATGAAAAAATTTACTGCGATAATACTATCTCTTGCTATTTTATTTTCTTTTTCAGGATGCAGTGAAAACCTGCCTAGCGAAGAAACAATAACAAATGAAAGTACAGCTCAAGGAGAACTGCCAACTGGATTTAATTCAAAAGAAGAAGTTGTTAAAAAGTTTATAGAGCCGCTAATAATGTCGAATTTATTGTTTGGGTATAATAAAGTAGAGGATTTTAATAATATTAATTTAACTGATATTGCTTTTAATTTTAATCATTTTCTAAAGGATAAATATGATTTAGAATATTATGAAGAAAATTTCATTCTGGTTTCATCTGGCGAATATGGGGAAACAGAAATGCATATATATGCCGACTTTTTAGAAAATGAACTAGGCTTATATTTTGATGTTGATTTTAGCCCTTTAAGAGATGACTACACCTATAATATTACTGATAACACATATCATGTGTATTTTGATATTAATCCTATTATTAATACAGCAACTTTTGATGAAGATGGAAATGTTATATTAACAGAACACACAGAGATTATTTTAAATGATGACGAAGTGAGTATAAATAAACTAGATGAAAATAGCTATGAAATATATATTAAGGCAAATGAAAAATATAATATACTACTAGATTCAAAAGTTGTTATTAAATATAACGAAGAAACACAGAGCTATCAATATGATAGCATTGAAAAAATTATTGATTATAATAATTTAACACAGGCGATGGTTAATGAAATAGTTTTTGCTTATTCAATGGTTAGAGATATAGAATTTAATAGCCAAGAAGGAAAATATATAAGCGATGAAAATTTATATAAATTTCTTCATCATTTAAATAATTTATCAGATTTATACCCTGATAAGACACCTAGTTTTAATGTTCTTGATATAGTTTATGGTGCATATTCAAATGAAGATTTAGAAAATGCTGTGAATTTATATGAAACCTACTATAATTTTAATAATTCAGAAGAATTTTTAGAAGCTATAAAAAATATAGAGTTTGACGATTATTTTTTAAGTGGTGAAGGGCAGGCTGTTATAAAAGATTACACATTAGAAGATACTTTATTAACGGCGAATGTAGAAATTACTTATAATGATGGGGAAACAAAAACTGGGGTTATAGTTATCGAAATTTTAGAAGATGGCTTTCGTGCAATATCTAATACTATTAATTAACAAGTTTAAAGAGTGGGGCACACCTCACTCTTTTTATTTTATCCTCTTTTATACCAGAAAAATTAATAAAATCCTATTGTTAGTTTTACATTTTTATGATAAAATATTTATTTAGAGAAGTTTGCTCATTTTTAATTAAAAATAAGGAGGGATAAAGATATGAGAAGTATAGCTGCACTTGCAACGGCACCTGGAAAAGCTTCACTTTGTGTTGTGAGAATTAGTGGGGAAGATGCATTAACAGTTGCAAAAAAAGTTTTTATCCCAAAAAATAAAGATAAAGATATAGAAAAACAAAAAGGATACACAGCTCTTTTTGGTGCAGCTGTAAGAAAAGGAAAAGAAATAGACGAGGCGGTAGCTTTAATATTTCGTGCGCCTTTTAGTTTCACGGGCGAGAATACAGTTGAGATTTCTTGCCACGGTGGACAAGTGGTGGCAGACCAATTATTAAAAGCTTGCTATGAGGCAGGCGCCATTCCAGCACAGGCAGGCGAATTTACTAAAATGGCATTTTTAAATGGAAAATTAAATTTAACTCAAGCGGAAGCTGTTATCGAAATGATAAATGCAACTAGCAATCAAGCTTTAGTTTCAGCCAAAAGTGCACTTGAGGGAAATTTATATAAAAAGGCAGCAAAAATTAGAGATGATTTATTAATTTTAGTTGGCCATATAACAGCTTATACTGATTTTCCAGAGGAAGCCGTTGAAGATGTGAGTGATAGCGAAGTTTTAGAAATACTCACAAGAAATAAACAAGATTTGCAAAAATTAATAGATGGCTATGATTTGGGAGCAAAAATTAATAAGGGTGTAAAAACTGCAATAGTGGGAAAACCGAATGCTGGAAAATCAACTCTTTTAAATTCCCTATCAGGCTTTGAAAAAGCGATAGTAACTCCGATAGCCGGAACTACAAGAGACGTTGTGGAGCAGGAAATCATTTTAGGAAATATTAATTTAATACTGCAAGATACAGCTGGAATCAGACAAACAGAAAACGAAATTGAAAGCATAGGAATAAAAAAGAGCCTTGAAAAATTAGAAACTGCAAATTTAATTTTCTGTGTTTTTGATGGAAGCCTTGAGGAAACAAGCGAAGATATAGAGCTTTCAAAAAACTGCAAAGATAAAAATAGCATTGCTATTATAAATAAGCAAGATTTAGAGCAAAAATTTAATGCTGAAAAAATAAAAGAATACTTTAAAGAAGTTTTATTTATAACTGCAAAAGATTTTTATCTCTCAAAGGAATTTGAGGAGATTGTTTTAAAAGTGATAGGTGCAAATGATATCGATGTTATGACAGACAGTGTTGTAAACGAGAGGCAGTATGAGGCAATAAGAAGAGCATACACAGGAGTTAATGATGCATTAGAGAGCTTTAATTTTGGGCATAGCCTTGATATAGTGGGAGTTTGCATAGATGAGGCACTTTATGCTATTTATGAATTAACAGGCGAAAATGTTTCAGAAGAAATTATAGCAGAAGTGTTTTCAAAATTCTGTGTAGGAAAATAACTAAAAGTATAAATTATAGTAAATATACAAAAAGTAATAAAGTCGGTGAAAGGGACTAAACATTAAAGAGAGGACTTAAAAAATAATGAATTTAGGAAATTATGATGTTGTTGTTATAGGGGCAGGGCATGCCGGAATAGAGGCGGCTATATCAGCAGCAAGATTAGGAGCAAAAACTGCTCTTTTCACCCTTACACTAGACGGAGTTGGCAATATGCCGTGTAATCCTGCTATAGGAGGAACAGCAAAAGGACATTTAGTTCGAGAGATAGATGCTTTAGGCGGAGTGATGGGAATAGCGGCAGATGCCACTAGCATTCAAACAAGGATGCTAAATAGAGGCAAAGGCCCTGCAGTTCACTCATTAAGAGTTCAAAGTGATAGAACTAAGTATCAGCAATATATGAAAAAAGTTTGCGAAAAACAGGAAAACCTTGATTTAAAGCAAGCTGAAATAACAGAAATTTTATTTAATGAGGATAACTCTGTTAGAGCAGTTAAAACAAGATTAAATAGTGAATATAGCGCGAAGGCTGTTATTATTGCAACAGGCACATATTTAACAGGTAAAATATTTGTTGGAGATAGCGAATATCTATCAGGACCTGATGGGCATCATGCTGCAGTTTCACTTTCTGAGTGTTTAAAAGGAAAAGGAATGGAACTTCGCAGATTTAAAACTGGAACACCGGCAAGGGTTAATAAAAGAAGCATTAACTTTGATGTTTTAGAAGTGCAACCAGGAGATGATGTTGCTGTTCCAATGAGCTTTATGACAAGGCATGAAATTCGAAACGATATTCCTTGCCATATTTCATATACAAATTTAAAAACACATAAAGTGATAGATGAAAATATTCATAAATCACCGCTTTTTGGAGGAAAAATCGAGGGTGTTGGCCCAAGATACTGCCCATCGATAGAAGATAAGGTTGTAAGATTTCCTGATAAAGAGAGACATCAATTATTTATAGAGCCTTGCGGAGTTGATACGGATGAGATGTATTTGCAAGGAATGTCTTCTTCTCTTCCAGAAGATGTACAAGTAGCTTTTTATAAAACAATAGAAGGCCTTGAAAACGTTGAAATAATGAGACCTGCTTATGCTATTGAATATGATTCTTGCAATCCTTTAGATTTAAAAGGCAGCTTAGAATTTAAAAACTTTAAAGGTCTTTATGGTGCAGGGCAATTTAATGGTACATCAGGATATGAGGAAGCTGCAGCTCAAGGATTAATTGCAGGCATAAATGCAACTAGAAAAATTAATAATCAGGATGAATTTATTTTGCCAAGACAATCAAGCTATATTGGAACACTTATTGATGATTTAATAACAAAAGGTGTGAGTGATCCTTATAGAATGATGACTAGTAGAAGTGAATACAGATTATTTTTAAGACAAGATAATGCTGATGAAAGATTAACTCCACTAGGAAGAGAAGTAGGGCTTGTTAGCGATGAAAGATGGCAGTATTATTTAAAAACTCAAGAATTAAAAGCAAGAGAGATAGAAAGATTATCTTCTATAACAATTAAACCAAAGCAGTTTACACAAATAATGAAAGAAAAGAATTTACCAGAACTTTCAACGGGGATTCGTGCATCAGAACTTTTAAAAAGACCACAGATAGATTATAGTGATATAGTAAGAGCTATAGGAGTGGATGAAGAGATAACAGATTTTGTGAGCGAGAAGGTTAGTATTGAATTAAAATATTCAGGCTACGTTAAAAGACAAGAAACTCAAATAAACCAAGTTAAAAAATTAGAAAATACTATAATACCAGAAAATTTTGATTACAGTGTTTTAAAAGGGCTTCGCCTTGAAGCTAGAGAAAAACTTGATAAAATAAGGCCTATGAATGTGGCTCAGGCTTCAAGGATACCAGGAGTGAGCCCTAGTGATATATCATATCTTTTAATGGAACTTAAATTAAAAGGAAAAAACTAAGATAAGGGAATAAATATGATAAGTAAAGATAGATTAAAAAATATGTGCGAAAGCTATGATATTATTTTAAATGAAAAGCAATTAAATCAATTAGAAATATATGCAAAAATCTTAGTTGAATATAATCAAAAGGTGAATTTAACGGCGATTGTTGATGATGAGGGAATAGAAATAAAGCATTTTTTAGATTCTCTTTTATTTGCAAAAGATGAAAGAGTTAAAGGAAAACTTTGCGATGTTGGAACAGGGGCGGGTTTCCCTGGAATAGTGGCGAAAATATATAAACCAGATTTAGATTTATATTTACTTGAGCCAACAGGCAAAAGATGCACATTTTTAAAATATGCCCTTGATGAAATAGGAATAAAGGGAACTGTTTTAAATGAAAGAGCTGAAGAGGCGGCAAGAAAAGGCTATAGCGAAAAATATGATGTAGTAACTGCGAGGGCTGTTGCAAATTTAAGAGTTTTGCTTGAATACTGCATTCCATTAGCTAAAGTTTCGGGATATTTTATTTCAATGAAAGCAGATGCTACAAAAGAGATAGAAGAAGCGAATACTGCCAGTGAAAAATTAAATGCAGAATTTATAGAGGAAATTATATATACTCTGCCAGATGATTCAAAAAGAAGTCTTGCAGTTTATAAAAAGAGCGGACAAACTCCGTCTGTATATCCAAGAAACGGTGGAAAAATTAAAAAAGCTCCACTTTAAATACGTGTTATTTTAAAGATAAGGAATGGCGAAAGTCGTTCCTTTTTTTATTTTATTTTAATAAAAAAACATAAAATCTACTATTTATTCAAACTTTCGTATACAAATTTTCGACAAAAGATAGGATATTACTATTTATATTTTATTTTTATTATATAATTATGTAAAATTTTGTAGAATAACTAAATTTGCCGCGATATGTTTTTATTGCGAAAATTTAGGATATATGGTATTTTTTTATCAGTAAGAAGCGCTTATTAAGCCAAAGTTAATTAATTTAAAATTAAAAAAGGAGTTAAAATTATGTTATCTTTTAATACATTCGCAAAAAAAATAAACCAAACTATAGTTGAAGATGTTTTTATATCATTAATAATACCATGCCCTTATCAGTCGCGAAATTTAATAACAAAAAAGGGAATAGAAGATTTAGAGCAATCAATTATAGAAAATGGCATCTTGCAGCCACTAACTGCAACTATTAATGATAATGGGCAGTATCAATTAATTTCAGGCCATAGAAGATTGATAGCTGCAAAAAGAGCAGGGCTTAATAAAGTTCCAGTTATTGTTTTAGAAAAAACTGATAAAGAAATAGCTGTTTTAAATATAGTTGAAAATATTCAAAGAGAGGATTTAAATTTTTTTGAAGAGGCACAAGCTATAAAAACTTTAATAGAGGAATTAAATTTAACACAAACTGAGGTGGCAAAAAAACTTTCTCTTTCTCAGCCAGCTGTTGCCAATAAATTAAAACTATTAATTTTTGAGGAGAGTTTTCAAAGAAAAATTATTGAAAACAATTTAACAGAAAGGCATGCAAGAGCCATATCAAGGCTTGAAAAAGAAAAAAGAGAAAAAGCTTTAAATTATATAATAAAGAATAATTTGAATGTTAAATTTACTGATGAATACATAAATTCTCTTTTGCAGCCTAAAAAGCCTAAAAAGCAAAGTATAATTATAAATATTAAAGATATTAGAATTTTTAAAAACACCTTAGTAAAAGCAGTGAGCCTTATGCAAAAAGCAGGAATAAACACTGAGGTAAATGAGAGAGAAGATGAAAACGATATTTTTTACACCATCAAGGTTAAGAAAATAAAAAGTGCCTAAAAAATTAGCTTATAATATTTTATTTTATATTTTTTATATTTTAGCTATAAATTAACAACAAAATAAAATAAAGTATTAAATTAAAACAAAGATTATCTTTTTATATAAGAAAATCTTTGTTTTTAATTTTTAAAGGTTTAAAAACCCTGATAAACACTAGCTAAAATAACGCAAACTGCCTAGAATCGTTTTATTTTTTTAAAAACATATAAATATACATAAAAAATATTTTAAATCGATTACAAGGACAGTGAAAAATAAGGTGAAATTTTTAAAAAATGTTCCACATAGAACATTTTAAAAAGAAAAAAATAAATTGTTCCACATAGAACATTTTTTGTAAATTCGCTTGTACTTTTAGTATAAAATATGATACAATATATATAATTTCACAAAAGTGTTTAGAAAGAAAAAACTAGCGCTTTTTAAAAAATCTAGTTTAAAAGAGGTGAGTTCTATGGCGAAAATTATAGCAGTGGCAAATCAAAAAGGGGGAGTTGGAAAAACAACTACCGCCGTGAATTTAGCTGCAAGCGTTGCCTCGCTTGGAAAAAAAGTTTTGCTTGTTGATTTAGATCCTCAAGGTAATTCCACTTCAAGTTATGGTATTTCTAAAAAGAATTTAGAAAAAAGCACATATGATGTGATTATAGAAGGAGCAAGTGTGAAAGACTGTTTAGTGAAAACTAAATTTAAAGTTGATATTTTGCCGTCTTCAATAAAACTATCAGGTGCATCAGTAGAGCTTGTCTCGCTTGAAAAAAGGCATTTAAAACTTAGAAATGCTTTAAATAAAGTGAATGAAGTGTATAACTACATCTTTATTGATTGTCCGCCATCGCTAGATTTACTCACTATTAATGCACTAAGTGCCGCAGACACCGTTTTAGTGCCTATCCAGTGCGAATTTTTTGCATTAGAGGGCTTGTCTGAATTAATGAGCACAATTAGGATAGTGAAAGCGCAGTATAATAAGAATATTGATATAGAGGGTGTTCTTTTAACAATGTATGATCCAAGGCTGAATTTAACACTGCAAGTGGTTAATGAAGTTAAAAAATACTTCCCAAATAAGGTTTACACCTCTACAATACCAAGAAATGTAAGACTTTCGGAGGCTCCAAGCTATGGAGAACCGATAAATTACTATGATAAATCCTCAAAAGGGGCTATGAGTTATCTAGAGCTTGCTAATGAGTTTATAAAACAAAATAAAAACTATTAAAGGAGGAGAAAATGGCTAAAAAGAAAACAGGGCTTGGAAAAGGGCTAGACTCGCTATTCTTACCAGAAGAACAGCAGATATCAAACACAGCACCACAAAGCATAAGAATAAGCGATATCGACGTTGATCCCTCGCAGCCTAGAACAAATTTTGAAATGCAAAGTCTTGAGCAATTAAGTCAGTCGATAATGGAGCACGGTGTTTTGCAACCTATAATAGTTATGCCAAATGGAATAGATAGGTATAAAATTATAGCAGGCGAGAGAAGATTTAGAGCATCGAGAATGGCAGGACTTTTAGAAATCCCGGCAATAGTTAAAGAATTTTCCACAAGGCAGGCAAAAGAAGTGGCTTTAATTGAAAATCTTCAAAGAGAAGATTTAGATGCAGTTGAGGTGGCACTTGGCTACAAAAGCTTAATGGAGAGTTTTGATTTAACTCAAGATGAAATAAGCAAAAAACTTTCAATACCACGATCGAGTGTGGCAAATAGCCTTAGAATATTAAATTTATCTAGCGAAATTTTAGATATGCTAAAAGAAAATTCGATTAGCCTTGGGCATGCAAAGGTTATTTTATCGATTGAAGATAAAGATATTCAGCTAGAAATCGCAAAAACTGTTAAAGAAAAGGAACTTTCGGTAAGACAGTGTGAACTTTTAGCAAAATCTATGCAAAAAGGCGAAAAGAAAGAAAAAGAAGATAAAAGACCAAATATTATAAAAGAAATAGAAATTGCACTTACACAAATTCACGGAACAAATATAAAAGTGAATTACAAAGATGGAAAAGGCAATTTAAATATAACGTTTAATAGCGATGAGCAATTAAAAGAGCTTGCCGCTTTACTAGAAAAGAAAGAAGGATAAAATAATGCTTGATATTAGAAGAATTAGAGAAAACACACAAGAAGTAAAAGATGCACTTAAAAGAAGAGGAACAGATTACTCACAAAATATCGATGAAATACTAGCAGTAGATGAAAAAAGAAGAGAGCTTGCAAGCAAAGTTGATACTTTAAAAGCAAAGCAAAATACAGCTTCAAAATTAATTCCTCAATATAAAAAAGAAGGCAAAGATACAACAGAATTAATGGCAGAAATGAAAACTCTAGCTGATGAAATTAAAGTTGATGCACAAGAAGTTTCTCGCCTTGAAAAACTACAAGAAGATTTATTATTAATGGTGCCAAACACTCCTGATACAACTGTTCCAGATGGTACAGACGAAACACAAAACGTTGAAGTTCATAAATGGGGCGAGCCAACACAATTTAATTTTGAGCCAAAAGCTCACTGGGATTTAGGAAAAGAATTAGATATATTGGATCCTGAAAGAGCGGCAAAAGTTACAGGGGCACGTTTTCATTTTTATAAAGGACTTGGCTGCCGTCTAGAAAGAGCTATTATCAGCTTTTACATGGACTTACATTCAAATGATCATGGATATACAGAAATGTTCCCTCCATTTATAGCAAATGCTGATTCAATGAGAGGAACAGGACAACTACCAAAATTTGGCGAAGATATGTTTAAAGTAGACGGGCAAGAATGGTATTTAATTCCAACAGCAGAAGTGCCTGTTACAAACTATCACAGAGATGAAATTTTAGATGGAAATGTTCTTCCTTATAAATACTGTGCATATTCAGCTTGCTTTAGAGCAGAGGCAGGTTCTGCAGGAAGAGACACAAGAGGTCTTATTCGTCAGCACGAATTTAATAAAGTTGAGCTTGTTAAATTCACTCGTCCAGATCAAAGCTGGGACGAGCTTGAAAGCCTTACAGCTAATGCTCAAAGAGCACTAGAATTATTAAAACTTCCATATAGAACTATCGCTTTATGTGCAGGAGATATGGGCTTTTCAAGCAGCAAAACATATGATATAGAAGTTTATATGCCAAGCTATGGCGCATATAAAGAAATTTCTTCATGCTCAAACTTTACAGACTATCAAGCAAGAAGAATGCAAATAAGATATAAAAATGCAGTGGGGGATAAAGCACAATTAATCCACACATTAAATGGCTCTGGCCTTGCTGTAGGAAGAACATTTGCAGCAATTTTAGAAAACTTCCAAAACGAAGATGGCACAATTACAGTTCCAGAAGTTTTAGTTCCATACATGGGCGGAGTTACAAAAATAGCTAAAAAAGATTTATAATATAAAAAAATAAGGAATGGCGAGGGCCATTCCTTTATTTTGTATGAAAGTTTATTTTTAAAAGAGAAATAACAATTAGTATGATAAAATTAATAGAGGAAAAGTCTTTTTTTAGCATTTAATCATATAAAGTGTTTTATATATAAATATATCAAAACAAACTAGACTTAATCAAATAAAAATAATGTAGTGAATTTATTTTAATAAAAATCACCACATTATTTTTAATAAGTAAAGGATACATAATTTAGCTTTCACTCTCTTTTTCATTTTCTTGATGAGATAAAAGCATTTCTTCAACTGTTTTTTGAACTTTTGCAATTTCTTCATTTAAATCAGTGAGCCTATTAAATAAATAGAAATATAATTCTTTATAGCTTTCCATAAATTCACATCCTTTCAAGTAAATATTTTTTTAGTATATATTAATAAATTTCATCGAAAAAAATATTATATATGCTTTATTTATATTTTACAGCAAATAATAGAAATAATTTGTAGAATAATGTTTGAAAATAAGAAAATATATTAAAAGTATTTAAAAAAAGATAAAAAAATGCTTGACAAATCATCTTTATTATAATATAATTACTATTGCACTAAACAAACAGCAATAGCTTTTGAGTGTGCTCATATAATGTGGCGGCATGGCTCAGTTGGCTAGAGCAACCGGTTCATACCCGGTAGGTCG
>CAYJEK010000047.1:0-15726 GCA_964369205.1 uncultured Oscillospiraceae bacterium
AACACTTAAACCGAAACAACATTTTACAAAATTCGACAAATCATTAATAGTTATTGATACTTAATTCCATAACTGCAAGCGCTGGCTCTGCCCATGTATATGATTTTAAAAATTCTCCCATAAAGAGATTTTTATTGCCTTCTAAATATTCATAATAATCACAATCAAAATTCGATGTTACAATTCGATACTTCCCATAAGATTGCTCTAGTATTTCTGATATTTCATAACTACTTAAAACCTTTTTTAGTCTTGATATATATGATCTTAGGCTATCTTTTGCTTTATTATCTTCTAAATCCTCTAAGACATTAACACAAATTTCATTAATTGTAACCCATCCACCTTTATTAAAAACTAAATATGCTAAAATTTCCTTTGCTTTTGAGCTATTAAAAATTACAGATTCATTATTAATTAAAACATTAAAATTTGGAAAACACTCAATTATAACTCGATTTTTCCTAGGAGAAATATTAAGGAATTTATCTATAACATTTTTTAATTCTTTTTTATCATAAGGCTTTGTTATATATCCAATAGCATTAGTAGCCCAAGCTTTTAAAGAATACTCAGAATAAGCTGTAGCAAAAATAAAGTATGTATTACTATTTAATTTATCAATTTTTTCAGCTAATAATAATCCATTCATTTCAGGCATTTCAATATCGATAAAAACTAAATCTACATTATTGCTTTTTATAAATTCAATAGCTTCACTAGGCTTACTAAAAGAACCTATTATATTTATAAAATCATACTCACTCAATAATCTTGCTAAAATATTTCTTGCGCTTTTCATATCATCAACTATTACAATATTTTTCATTATTTATTCTCCTCTCCTAAAGTTTTTTTATCTAATGGTATAGTTATTGTTATAACAACTCCTTTATTTTTTACACTGCTAACCATTAATTTTGCATTTGAAAGTTTTTCTAATCTATATATAACATTAAAACTTGAACTTGAAAATTCCTCTAGTGGCTTCTTCGTTTTAAACCCAACTCCATTATCAATAATTTTTATTATTATATTTTTACTATCTCTAAAAGTTTCTATTTTTACAAAACCTTTTCCTTCCCTTTTTCTTATCCCATGATTTATTGCATTTTCTACTAAAGGTTGCAAGGATAATGGTGGAATTTCAAAATCTTCAAACTGAATACTTTCTATATATTCAATCTCATCTTTGTAGCAAATTTTTTGAATAGCAATATATTCTCTTACATATTTTAACTCTTTTGTAAATGAAATTAAATTTGAATCTAATAATGTATCAAAATTACCTCTTAAATACTTTGAAAAATCCCCAATAGCATCAACAGCCTCACTAGGATTTAAATAGCATAATTCTTGAATTGAAACTAAGGTGTTGCTAATTAAATGTGGCTGCATTTTAGATGTTATTAAATTCATTCTACTAAGAATAAGATTTTCTTGGGCTAATTTTAACTCTTTAGATTTTTTAATAGTATTTTTAAATAACATAAAAAAAGTAAAAACAGTAAAAACCACTAAAGTTAATCGAACATAAAAGGCTGTTAAATGATAATTTTTTTCAAAAAAGTTTAAAATTTCAAACATTAAAAGTGTGAAAATTATAACTAAAGATACTAAATAAGAATCAGATGACTCTATTGATTTATCAAAACGTTCTTTGAATTTTAAAATTATTACGATTAAAAAAGATACAACTATTAGCGGGAATAAAATAGCTAACATCATAAAAAAATCTGCAATTTGAAAAACGTGAAATATAATTGCTATACCAGCATTAAAAAAAGTGATGATGCATAATTTTTTTAAAACCTTTTTTGATTTTTCATTAAATAAATCAAAAATAGATAAAATAAAAAATCCTGGCATAAAATATAAGCATATATAAGCAATAAAGCTCTCTATATATTTTGGAACTAAAGTATAGTATATTCTTTGAGATTCATGAAAACTCCAAATACTAGTTAAAATTAAAAAAATACCAATAAAAATAAAATTATTTGTTATCTCTGTTGGTTTATAAAAAATATCCCAAATTATTATAGCAATTCCAATAAAAAAAACAACAATGCTTATAAATATAGAAGGAACACTTCCCATTATGATATTCTCTATTAAATTTACATCACTTCCGTAGTAAACATCGTTTTGATAATTAAAAACATTTTTGTATGGAGAATACATTAAAATTTCTATTTTATTTTCATCATTAAATAAATCAATCGGAATAATATGCCATGTGCTTTCGGCTGCACTACTAAAAAATTTTGGTGAATTATTTGTATATGAATATACTAGTTCATCATTTTCATAAATAAATAACTCTTGATGAACACTCATTATAGCAATAGAGTAGTTTTGTTTTTCATCACATTCTAAATCAAGTGTAATTATTGATGGAGTATCAATATCACTCGCTGGAGTAAAATGATAGAAATTAGTATCATTTAAATACTTTATATCTTTTGGAACATTGAAGCTATAGACATAATAAATTGTGATAAGTAAGCAAGTACTTATCACTAATAAAATTATTAAAATTATTCTCTTTTTATTAATATTCATAATCATTCACCAATAAAACATAGTCTTATTTACTTATATTTTATCATGAATATTATAATATTTAATATATGTAGTTATTAATAATTTATTAAATTTAATTATAGCTATAGTATATTTTTTAAAATAATATCCCACTCATCATCTTTTAAAAATACTATATTTCTTCTCTTCTCTATTATTTTAGATTGTTTTATTATTTCCTCTTTTAATTCATTTTTATCCAAAGAAAAAAGCTTGATAGCATTTTTTAATAAAATTTTAGCTGTTAAAATTTTATAGTTTGTAAACGATGGATTGTACGTTAATATAAAAACCACTAAATTGGCTATATCTTCTTTTATTTCCCCTTGTTTAACTGTTTCAAAATCAATTCCATAAACTTTATTTTCATTATATATAAAGTTTCTAAGGTGCGCATCTTTTAAAATTAATTTTGTTATATTATAAAATTCAAAAAGCCATTTCAAAAGTAAAATTATCTTTTCTTCATTTAAGTTTTCATTTTCTAAAAGCGCTAAAAAAGTTTCTCCTTTTATATACTCATAAAAAACTATATTCTCATCTATTTCTAATATTCTTGGTGTAGAAAGTTTATTAAAAATCATATTATGAACATTTACTTCATCTAATAATGATTCTTTACTAAAAAACTCTTTTACAACAAAAACATCGTTATCATTTTGAGCTAAAAATACTTTATTTTTCTTTGAAATAAAGTCTCTTTTTTTTATAAAATCCAATATCGCTCTCCTTTTATATAAAATTATTATTAATTATAATAAATAATATAGCATAAACAAAAACAAAAAATATGCTGATTATATCTATAGTTTTAAAGTGTAAAGTAAAATAGCTTGTCCTTATTTCGTATGCACGAAATCCTTTTAATTGCATAGATATAGACACTTCTCTTGCTGTGTTAATACTTGAAATTATAACTGGCAGTAACATATATGAAATTAAAGTTATTTTTTCTTTTAATTTCTTTTCCTTTATATCAATTCCACGAAGTTGTATAGCTAAAAATGTATCACTAAAATGGTCTCTTAATATAGGAATAAATTTTACACCCATAACCGACATTAAGCATATTTCATATGGAATTTTTAATTGAATTAAACCTTGTGTTATTTCCCTGCTATCATTATTACTTAATATACTTGCTGAAAAAATCAAGATAAGCATTCTTAATAAAAAAGTACTTGCTCTATAAAGTCCTTCATATGAAATTATAGTAAAATTCATAACTGATAAAATAGGATTTACCGAAGATGTGAATACACTTTGAAGAAGCACCATTATTAAAAGAAGTTTAAATATAGATTTTAATCTTTTAATTATATATGTAGGCTTTATTTTTAGTATAATTAGGATAATTAATGAAGTAAAAAATAGTATTAATAGGCTTAATGGTGTTTGATAAAAAACACTTAATAATGAGAGTGTACTCAAAATTAAAAATTTCACTCTAACGTCTAGCATACAACTCTCCCTTATCTAATTCATATATTACATCTGCAATATTTTGAGTGAAATATTTATCATGGCTAATTATAATCATTCCCATGTTCAGCGATTTTAAAATTGAAATTAGATTATTTATATTTTCTTTATCTAGGCTAGAAGTTGGCTCATCTAAAATTAAAAATTTAGGATTTAATGCCACAGCACAAGCTAAAATCAGTCTTTGTTTTTCCCCTCCTGAAAGATTTATTGGGTATTCATCTTTTAAATGCAGTAAATTAAATTGATTTAAAACAAACTCAACTTTATCAATTGGCATATTTCTATACTCTAAAGCAAATTGAATCTCTTTTAAAACAGTTTCGCAAAATAATTGTCTACTTGGATTTTGAAAAACATAGAATATATCTTGTGCAATAGAAGAAACTTTCTCCTTTTTAACATCTTTATTAAAAATTATTATCTCTCCGCTAAAATCTTTTTCAATTCCCATTATAAGTTTTGATAGAGTTGTTTTTCCAGCTCCATTTGCACCTTTTATAACACTTATTTTTTTTTGAGAAAATTCTGCATTTATATTTTTTAAAACAACTTTATTTTTATATTTAAAGCTTACATCTTTTAAAATTACAGCCATTTTATCTCCTTTTAATCAGTTTTTTATCTTCTAAATTATATAAACTTGTGCAAATATTAAGATTTTCCTCTAGATGATCTATCATTAATACCCCCCCACCATTATTTGAAAACTCTTGTATAATAGGTAGTATTTTTTCTTTATGAT
Source organism: uncultured Oscillospiraceae bacterium (assembly GCA_964369205.1). Lineage (GTDB taxonomy): Bacteria > Bacillota > Clostridia > Oscillospirales > Ruminococcaceae > RGIG3102. The sequence continues at coordinate 4,814 of CAYJEK010000047.1, forward strand.
ATTCATCTATTTGCGAAAAAGCCTCGTCTAAGAGTAGTATTTTAGGATTAAATGCTAACACTGATGCTAATACAACTAATTGCTTTTGTCCGCCCGAGAGGTGTTTTGGATTAGTGTATCTATATTCCTGCATTTCTATTAAATCTAAAACATAATTTATTCTATCTTCCATTTTTTCTTTAGAAAATAATAAATTTTCCATACCAAAAGCAATTTCCGCCTCTACTGTTCCAAAAAAAAGTTGTGTTTCTGAGTCTTGACGAACTACACCAATACTTTTAGTTATATCTTTTATATCTAAATTATTTATATTTTCATTATTTATAAAAATATCACCTAAAATATCAGCTGAAATTATAGTTGGAATAACTTTAGTAATACAAGAAAATAAGCTACTTTTGCCACATCCACTAAGGCCTGTAATTCCTATAATTTCTTTATTATTTAAAACTAAAGAGAGATTATTTAAAATCTCTCTTTTTTCATATTTCAAATTTAAATTTTTAATATTAATTAACATATAACCTCAATTTTATATACCTGTCTCATCCATCGTGTGCTATCCTCATCTGATGGAACTGCCATGCTAAAATTACCATCTTCGATAGGTAAAGGCATATTATCCTCTAAAAGCATTATATAAATAAAATCATCCTTTAAAACTTCGCTAATTTCATAAGAAGCAGAAAATCCATCTAAGGCTAAAACTTCTACTGATTTTACTTCATTTAAATCAATTTTTGCATCATCAAGTAGTTCTTTAAGTTCTATAACGGTTACATTTCTATCCACTGAAGGTTTACCATTTTTATTTTGTGTAAGGGTTATATCTTGAACTTGATTTATTTCTAAAATTTGCTGTGAAGTATATACTATAGCCTCTTCATCATTTACATAAAGTGATAAGCTATCTTTATTATCACTTACATTATTTAAATTATAAATAATTAAAATTGCAATAATTAAGCTAAAAGCAAATAAGCTTATACCTATAATTTTATTTGATTTTTTCATATCAATATTCCCTTTTAGTAAAAACTTTTAAATCAATTAGTTTTGTGTAAATGTTAAAACTAATTAAACCGCCAATCCCTCCAGAAACAGCCCCAACAGTTATACTTGTTATAAGAGGTATTAATGGGAGATTGTAAATAATGATATTTGTAAGAAGTAGTCCTGAAACATTTGCTAATATACAAGAAATAAACATCATAAATTTTTTATCTTCTGATTTTCGAAATATAAAAACAACTATGTCTACCATTATTCCTGGAATAATATAAATAATAATACTCAAAATACCATGACTGCCAACAGTTCCTGTTATCATAACCATAATAGCTTGCATAAACCCTATAATTGATGCGGATAACGGTTTATTAATTAAAGCAGCTCCAAGAATTATCCAAAGCATATAAAAACCACCGGCTAAAGAACCGCCTGGAATTAACAAAGGGGTGGAGATAAAGTAAACTAAAGGCATAATAAATGGTTTTATTGCTATTCCTAAAGCTGCCATAAAAGATAATAAAACAAGTTCAAAAACTGTAAAATGTGAGGTTAAATTTTTCATATTAATTATTCTACTGTTATATTAACAATATTTTTAACCCAGTATTTTGCTGCTTGCCCTGGTATAACAACCCATACTGGTGATGCACTTTCATCTAAAAGTTCACCATTAGCTTCATATACTAATAAAATTTGACTGCTTGATGCAACATCTGCTGGAATTTCTGCTGTATATCCATCTGCTGCTGTTAAAATAATTTTAGAAACATCTTCTTGCACAATTCCATTTTCTTCTAAAAGTGTTTTTAAATCTGCGCCAACTACTTCTACTTCATTTTCTGAAACTTGTGTTTTTTCTGTAACAGTTTGTGTGATAGCTTCATAAGAAGCAACATCGCTCATTGAAATTTCAATATCACTAGTAGTTGTTAATGTAAAGCTTCCTTCAACTGTTGGCTCTACTGTTGGCTCAGATGAACATGCAGTTAGTGCAAAAGTAAGTGTTAAAGCTAAAAATAATGTTGATAGTTTTTTCATTGTGTGGTGACCTTTTCCTTTTCTAAATATAAAAAAATAAATGCGGCATTGAAAACAAGCCACATTTATGCAAAGTAAACATAATTATGACTCCTTTTCAAACGGAAGGCTAAAAAATTTCTCTTTTAACCCTAAGCTAAAATAAATTTAGCTAGGCTTTATATCCATAAATTATATTCACAGGATTATAAAGCTCGGAGTTGTTAAAATATTATCTAACAAGCAAATATTAAACTAAATTTTCCTATTTGTCAAGGTATAACATCTACTTTTTTATGAAAATTAGTTAGTTTAGTCAAACTTCTTAACAAGTTTACATATTATATTTTGTACAAATTGTATAAATAATTATTTTTTTATCGATTAACATTTTGAAACTTTTAGATAATATAACAAAGTTATTTTTTACTAGATTTATTTAATTGACATTTTTTTGTCAAATGAATTATAATTCTTATTGGAGATAATATTATATATATATTTATCCTATATACATATAATATATAAATTTACTAACAAAGGAGAATTTTAAAGTGTCAGAACAAACAAAAAAAGGAATATTCGATAAAGATTATTCAAGACGTCAATTTTTAAAAATGTCCGGTAAAGGAATAGCGGGTATCACAATGACAGGTGCTATGCTTTCATTATTTGGATGTTCACAAGAAGATGTGGATGCAGGTAAGGTTGAAATTTTAGCAACTCCAACAGGTTTACTAGTTGCAAATGCAGCAAAATGTGTTGGATGTCAAAGATGTGAATTAAACTGCTCTTTAACACACGACAAAAAAGCATCTCATGCTCTTGCAAGGCTTAATATTCGCGATAATTTATATGTGGGCGAATATAATGCTGAAGATGGTATTCCTGAAGATGTAGTACACGGGCAAGGCCTATATGGATTATGGGGATTTGCTCCAACTACTTGTAAGCAATGTAAAGAACCAGGATGTGCTGCTGCCTGTCCAGTTGGTGCTATCGTTGCCGATGAAACTACAGGAACAAGAATTATAGAATCAGAAACTTGCATTGGTTGTGGTGCTTGTACAGCAGGATGTCCATGGAATTTACCAACTGTTGATAAAGATACAGGAAAATCCACAAAATGTATAAACTGTGGTGCTTGTGTTGCTGGTTGTCCAACGGGTGCTATTGCAATGGTTGAATGGACAGACGTTGTAACAGCTTTATAACTTACTTAGAAATATAATAGGAGATTTAATTTATGTCATACGGATATACAGGAAAACTTCTTCGTGTAAACCTTACTACAGGTGCAACAAGCGTTGAAGATTCTTCAAAATACAATAAATATATTGGTGGTTCAGGCGTTGGTAATAGAATAATGTTTGAAGAGGTGCCAGTTGGTACTATGCCATACGATGAGGCAAATAAATTTATAATGGCAGCAGGCCCAAACACTGGTACTTCTGCTCCATGTTCAGGTAGAACAACACTAACTTCCCTTTCAACTTTTACAAAAGGTAATTCAGTTGTGCACGCTCATATTGGTGGTGAAATTGCCGCACATATGAAAGGTGCTGGCTACGATATTATCGTTGTTGAAGGAAAAAGTGCTGCACCTGTTTACTTAAAAATTGATGATGATAAAGTTACTTTAGAAGATGCAACAGATTTATGGGGAAAAACAACTAGAGAAACTTCACTTGAAATTATGAATAGAGAGAAAAAAGAATTCACAGTAACATCTATTGGTGCAGCTGGTGAAAACTTAGTTAACCTTTCTTGTGTAATTAATGCAGCTAACCACTCAGGCGGTGCTGGTCAAGGTGCTATCTGGGGCTCTAAAAATCTAAAAGCTATTGCAATTTACGGCACTGGTGCTGTTAAAGTTGCTGATCCAGCTAAAATTATGGAGCTTAACAATTTAGTTTTAACTGAATTAATTGGCGCTAATAATAACCACGTTGTTCCTTCAACTGAAAGACCTTGGGCAGAATACTCAAGCCCTGGTAGTCGTTGGACAGGTCACCCAGGTTTAACTTGGGGTGCTGCTGAAGGAGGCCCTATTGACACTGGTGATTCAATACCAGGCGATATTAATGCTATTGGTTATAGAACACAAAAAGCTATAAAAGACCATGGTATGGTAGCTGAGCCATACACTGTTAAAATGACTGGATGTACTTCTTGTCCTATCCGCTGTTTTGGTTCTGTATACCTTCCAAAACTTGAAGAAGAAGGATACAATGCTTCTGTTTCAAATACTTGTATGCCAAACTTTATGTGGGCAAAAGTTTTAGAAACTTATAAAGATTATGAAGAAGAAGGCGATGGCCAATTCTATGCAAATGTTGCTTCATTCTCTGTAGCTGATGAACTTGGCTTATGGGATAACTACGGCGAACTTGCTTGCACACTTTCATACTTTATTAAAAACGGCCATTTAAAAACTATCCTTCCTGCAGATGAATATAATTCACTTCTTTGGGATAAATATGATGAAGGCGATGTTGCATTTACAAAAGATTTAATGTATAAAATCTCTAGTGGTCAAGGTGTTCTTCCAACACTTGCTCAAGGTGCTTATTTTGTTTCAGAACAATATAAAGATGTTGTTGGAGATGATTATTTAAATAATAAAGCTGTTTCTGTTATGATGATTAATGGTTCATCAAAACATCACGGTAATGAAACTTGGGGCCAAGTTGGCGCTTTAACAAATATTTTCTACAACCGTGACTGTATGACACATACAATCGTAAATGCACAAGGTTCAGGACTTCCACACGATGTTCAAAAATCAATCTTAGAGCCAATTTTTGGCGAAGGTTGTATTGATGTAGCAAAAGCATACACACCAATTAATGAATCTAAAGTTAATCTTGCAAAATGGGGTGTTGTTCGCCAATCATTACATGATAGCTTCACTTTATGTAACTGGGTATGGCCTATGACATTCTCCCCTGTTAAAGAAAGAGGATACAAAGGTGATTTATCAATAGAAGCTCAATATATGACAGCTATCACTGGCGAAGAATGGACAGAAGAATCACTAGATTTTGCAGCTGAAAGAGGTATGCAACTTCTAAGAGCTCAAACTGTTATGAGCTATGGCACAACAGATATGAGAAACGAACATGATGCATTCACTGATTGGGTGTTTGATATGGAGCCAGATTTCGTTGCATTCGAAGAAGGCACTATTAAAATGGATAGAGATGATATGGATAAAGCACTAACTTTAACATATGCAGCTATGGGCTGGGATGAAGTTACTGGTGCTCCAACTAGAGCAACTCTTGAAAAATTCGATTTAGCAGATGTTGCTGATAAACTAGAAGAAATGGGTTTACTACCAGCATAGTCTATCCCCTTAGCTAATTTTATTAAATATAGGGTGAGTGAAATACTTACCCTATATTTTAAATAAAGGAGTTTTTACTAAATGCAAAAAGATATTTTAAATGAAGAATTGGAACTGGAAAATATTAAAAAAAATATTCCAGATGCAACATTAAGAGCTTTTGAGGAAGCTTTAGATAAAGTTGAACAAGAAATGAATCGTAAAAAATCCTTAGCAGAAATTTTTATGAACTATATTAACAGTGAAAATAAAAAAAATGCAGTCGTTGCACATTCACTATTGCTTTTAAAACCACCCGAAGGCTTAACAAAAGATAATATTTTAGAGCTTATTAAAAATAAAGATAGTTATGAAGAATTAAAAAATTTAGTTGCAATAAAAACTGAACAAAATTTATTTTATTATAACGATACTTTATTTACACAGAGATTTGCCACTGTTCAATCATTAATCCAAAGCAAAGATATTTTAGCAACTATTGCCTCAACAGTAAGGCATGATTGCAAAACTTATCCAAGGCCAACTCCCCTTACAACCTTTACAAGCTTTCCTTATTTTTATTCTAAAGATGAAGTACTTGGCGCTGTTGCTAGAATGAATAATATTGAAGAATACAAGGATATAGATACTGTTACAGCAAGTAACAATAACATTTGCATCTACTCTTCTTTACATATGAGTAAAAAATATGCACAATCACTTGCAGAGTGGATTGAAGTTGAATGGAGACACAGCCAATAATGGATATTAAAGAAATTGAAAATTTAGTGGAACTTCCACTTAAACTGGTTTTAAACAAAAAAACAATGAGCGATATGCTATGTACACCAAGAGATATAGAAAATTTATTTCGCGGGTGGCTTTTTTCGCAAGGATATATTGAAAAAGCTAGCGACATTAAAAGTATTAGTTTTGATATAAAAACATTAACTGTTAATGTTGAAGCTACTACAAAAGAGCCTGAAAAGACTCCCCTTCTCTCTGATCTTGCATCAATTGCTTTAAATAATGCTGAAAGTTTAAACCCAAAAATTATAGATAACAGCAAGATATATAATAAATATTTAAAAATCACAAATGAATATGGAGCACTTCTCCATTCAAAAAGAACCAAAGGTCTTCACGCAGCATTAATATGTAATGGTGATACTATCATCTTTAAAGAAGATGTAAGTAGGCATTGCGCTATTGACAAAGCTGTTGGAGAATGTATAATTAAAGGGATAGAGCCAAAAAATTCTATCCTAGTAACAACCGGTAGAATTAGTACTGAATTTCTATTTAAGGCAAAAATGCTCGACATTCCAATGATTGCTTCTTTAAAGTACCCTAGTGTAACTGGAGAAATAATAGCAAAAGAATGGCAGATTAACTTAGCTACACATATAAATTCACAAAATGCAAAAATTCTATTACACTCTATTGAAAAAATTAATCGTATTATTTAAAAGGAGATTTTATTATGGGCAAATTAGGTATGAGCGAATTACTTATTATTTTTGGTATTATTTTATTAGTTTTTGGTCCTTCAAAACTTCCAGCTTTAGCTAAAAGTATGGGACAAGCTATAAAAGAATTCAAAAAAGGTAGTCAAGAAGTAACTTCAAAAATTGAAAAATTAGCAGATGAGCCAATTGCTGAAACAGCAAGTGACGATAAAAAATAATTATGTCAACTAATTTAAAACCTTCTAAAGAAATTGCAGAAATGCCGCTATTTGATCATTTAACTGAACTCAGAAAGCGTTTAGGAGCAATTGTTATAGTTAATCTTATAGCATTTTTTGTAGCTTTTAATTACACAGAAGATTTAATTCAATATCTTTTAGCATTAAGCGGCGATATGCAATTAGTTTACATAGGGCCATCTGAATTATTTTTAGTTTATGTTCAGCTTGCGCTTATTGCAGGCGGAATAGTGGCCTCCCCTTTTACTACATATCAAATATGGGCTTTTTTAAAAAAGGGGCTTTATAAAAAAGAAAAAAAATATGTTTTAATATCGCTTTTCTTTGGATTAATATGTTTTATTGTCGGTGTATACTTTTGTTATACAATGGTATTACCTATAACTATTGATTTCTTTACTAGAATTGCTATAAGCGAAGTTAGCGCCATGATATCAGTTCAATCATATACAAGTTTTGTTAATATGATGCTCGTTGGATTTGGGCTAGTTTTCGAAATGCCAGTTTTAATATTTTTATTAACTCAATTAAATGTAATTAAACCTGAGTTTTTAATAAAAAACCGTGGTATTTTAGTAGTTTTAATATTTATTTTAGCTGCTATTATAACTCCACCAGATGTTGTTTCACAGTTATTACTTGCTATGCCTATGCTAGTATTATTACAGCTAAGCATATTTATTAGTAAATTTGTTTACAAGAATAATCTAAAAAAACAACTTCAAGAAGAATAAAATAAAAACCGTTATAATTTAATTTATAAAAATTAAATTATAACGGTTTTATTATTTATTATAATGTAAAATCATATTTAATAATACTTCCTTATCTCCAATATTTTTATATGAATGATATACATCAGCATTAAAACTAATTGAATCACCTTTTTTTAAAATATACTTTTCATCTAAAACAGATATTTCCACTTCCCCTTTAAAAACAGTTATATATTCTTTTGTATAAGGTAGGTGTGGCTCAGCTTCAAGATTACCCTCTTTAATAATTTTAATAAAATAAGTTTCAAATTTACTTTCTTCATTAAATTTAAAAACTGGATAATTTATATATTTACCATCATTTTCAATAATAGATTCTTCTTCATTTAAATAAATTATATTTGTTGAATCACTTTTCTCTTCAACGAGTGTTGTAAAAGCAACTTTATATCCATTAGCAATTTTCCACAAAACTGAAATTGTTGGATTAGCATCCCCTCTTTCTATTTGTGCTAGCATACTCCTTGATACGCCTGTTAAATTTGCAGCCATATCTAATGTTAATTTTTTTTGTTCTCTAATTTCCTTAATATTTTTTGAAACAGCTAAATTTATACTCAAAACAAATTTTCCTTTCGGTTATTGACAATATAATGAACTAATAGTATAATATATCAGAACGATATATTGTACTTTTAGTTTATTATACCACATTATTTTTAAGGAGGCAACTATGTTTAGTTGGATTAATTTTCTTACTTATGCTTTAATAACCGCAATAACACCAGGGCCAAATAATATTATGTCAATGTCAAATGCATCAAGGCTAGGCTTTAAAAAAGCCTTACCTTTTAACTTTGGAATTCTAATAGGATTTTCAATTGTAATGATAGTGTGTACATTGTTAAGCAGTTTATTATCTAATGTTATTGATAGCTTACAATTTTTTATGCTTATAATAGGCGCTATATATATGCTTTATCTTGCTTTTAAAACATTTAAAAGCGATGACACTATTAAAGAAAATTATTCAAAAACTGGATTTATATCTGGTTTAATGCTCCAATTCATTAACCCTAAAATATATATTTACGGCATTGTTTCTATGCAAGCTTACATACTTCCATATTATATAAATGATACTATTATGTTAGTATTTTTTGCTATTCTTCTTGCCTTTATTGGATTTCTTTGCACCATCCTTTGGTCGGCATTTGGAACAGTTTTCAAAGTTTTATTTTCAAAATATGCAAAATTTACAAACACTATAATGTCTTTATTATTAGTATATTGTGCAATTAGTTTATTTTTATAATAAAAATCCGTTATAACAATTTAAGTTATAACGGATTTATTTTTTATTATAAGAATAAGATTTTTGCCATAAATAATGCAGCACATATCCACATTGTTACTGAAACATCTTTATGTTTTCCTATTATAGTTTTTATAATTACCCAAGAAAGCATACCAAACATTATTCCGTTTGCTATTGAATAAGTAAATGGCATCATAACTATAGCTAAAAAGCCAGAAATTGAATCTGCCATATCTTTTTCAAAATCCATTTTTGAAATAGCACTAATCATTAGTAAGCCAACTATTATTAAAGCTGGTGCAGTTGCATATCCTTGAATTGAAAGGAATACTGGTGAAAAGAATAAAGCTAATAAGAATAAAATTCCAGAAACTACAGCGCTAAGTCCTGTTCTTCCTCCTGCTGAAACACCTGCTGATGATTCAACATAACTTGTAACTGTTGAAGTACCAAAACATGCACCTACAACTGTTCCCACAGCATCAGCCATCAAAGCTTGTCCTGCGTTAGGAAGTTTGCCTTCCTTATCTAATAAATCCCCTTTTGCAGCAACACCAATTAATGTTCCAACTGTATCAAATAAATCAACAAATAAAAAAGCAAAAACAATTGTTGCAAAAGAAACTATATTCTCGCTAGCCCATTTAAAATCAAACTGCATAAATGTTGGTGCCATTGATGGGAATAACGTGTAGTTTGAAAAATCAGGGATATTTGAGAAAACTCCCATATCAGCATTAACAACATAAAAGCCTGTTACCTCTGTTGCTATACCAAGTCCCCAAGTAATTAGTATCCCGATTAAAATTGCACCTTTAACTTTAAAATGCATTAAAACAGCTATTGAGATAATTCCTATTATTGATAAAATTGTTTGAATAGATTTTAAATCACCAAGTGCAACAAGAGTTGCTGGATCATCTTTAATTATTCCTGCTCCAATTAATCCTATAATTGTTATAAATAAACCAATACCAACTGTAATTCCATATTTTAAATTTGTTGGGATTTGATTTAATATTTTTTCACGAAATTTAAAGAATGAAAGAATTATAAATATAATACCTTCCACTAAAACTGCTGCTAGTGCAATTTTCCAAGCATCTTCTCCAAGTCCCATTCCAAGACTTACTGTGTATGCAAAATAAGCATTAAGCCCCATACCAGAAGCTAGAGCAATAGGATAATTTGCAAAAAATCCCATAAAAAATGTTGCTATTGCTGCTGAAAGTGCTGTTGCTGTAAAAACTGCCCCTGCATCCATTCCTGCATCTGCGAGCATAGCTGGATTTACCGCTAGAATATAAGCCATTGCTAAGAATGTGGTAATACCAGCAATCACTTCTGTTTTTACATCGGTGTTGTGTTGTTTAAGTTTAAAAATTTTTTCAAGCATATCTTCCTCCAAAATAAAAAAAATAAGCGATATTAAGCGCTTACATAAAAAATAATAAAAGATTATACTTTCTCATTTTTATAGAATAACACTTATAGCGTAGACATTTAAGGCGTCACGTAGAGACTCTCATTCCATATTAATGAGTTAATATAAGCTATATTAATATTGTAAATATATTATACTATATTTTTTAGTGAAATTCAACATAAAAAAACAAAATTATTGTATTTTTCTACAATAATTTTGATTTCTTCTTTTAAATTATTCTTGACTATCGTCACTTTCTAAAGGCCTTCCTTCGCCCTCAGGTCTTTCGCCTCCCTCTGGCATTCCCTCGCCTTCTGGCCTTTCGACGCCTTCCGGCATTCCTTCACCCTCAGGTCTCTCGCCGCCTTCTGGCATTCCTTCACCCTCAG
>CAYJEK010000048.1:0-6928 GCA_964369205.1 uncultured Oscillospiraceae bacterium
AGTTGTAGCCATAGATGTAGAGCATATGACAGGGAAAAAAGGAATTTAATTTCAAACTGTAGTTTGCGATCTGTTAATTAGAATATATATTTGAAAATAACTTTCTATAAAATAGCGTTCTGTTTGGGAAGTGATGAATAAGAAAATGGTGTAATAGAAGCATTTAATGGTGTTTTCTATGACACCATTTTTGAATATGTAATATGAAAAGAAGAAAGCATTAATAAATTAAGTTTTTTAGATATTCAGCCAACTAGTGGATATTTTTAGCCCCATTAATTTTATTACAACAAGAAGGACTTGCTATTGATAATATTTTGGTTATTATAGTAAGTAGCATAATTATATTATGGGGAAAAATTCTTACACCATTATTTGCTATAGGCGTTTTGGAATTAGGAATTGTAATTTAGGAGGTTATAATGGAAGATCAAGTATTGAGGAAGTTGTTTCTGGGATTTATTCAAATACATATTTTGCATCATGCAAAAAAAGAACCGATTTATGGCTCTTTTATGATTGAAGAACTAAAGTCACATGGATATGATATAAGTCCTGGAACACTTTATCCAATCTTTCATAATTTGGAAAAGTCAGGTCATCTAACGGTGGAAAGTAGAAATAATGAAGGGAAAATGAGGAAATATTATTCTATTACTGAAAAAGGAGAAAATACCTTGGTTGAGGCAAGAAGGAAAATTAAGGAGCTAACGGGAGAACTATAAGGCCTCCGTTAAAGGTATAAACCACTTCGTAAAGAAGTTATATAGAGTTTGTATATTCGTAGACTTCTTCGTTAGGGACTCCTGCTCCTTCAACTGCTGTACAACTCATTTCTGGAGCAAGTAGGGTAGTTAATTTGAACAATCAATTGCTTAATAGACCTCACCACTATAAAAGTGATGAGGTTTTTGATTTTAACACATCCATTAGTATGCGTTGGTTTTCTTTTAGGAGGGCAAAAGGATGTGGCTCCTCAAAATTTCCTGTGTCATTGTTAAAGTAAAGGCCTGATTTATTGGCAAATTCATCAGATAGGGATGCCATATATAATATATTGGCTCCTATTTTTAAATCATAGCCTGGATGGCCATAGGCATCTTTCACCATTTTACTTCCTAGGAAAGACTTAGGATTTACAGAAATAACAACAGCCTTTTTACCAAGTTCTTTTGCTAATTCTGTAGACCACATGGTAATTGCTAATTTACTTTGGGCATAAGCTGCGTTCGGGTCAAGTTCGCCGCCGTAGGTAAAAGCATCCCAATCTATTGGGGCTTGGGCGGCAGAAGAAAGATTTATTATACGGCCTTTTTCTTTTAAAATAGGCAGCAATAACCTAGTTAAAACATAAGGAGATATGGTGTTCACCATAAACCGTATATCCATACCATTTGGAGCTACTCCTGGCGATGTCATAAATATTCCTGCGTTATTTATAATTGCATCTATGCTAGTCGTATCTTTTAGTATTTCCTTTGCCATATTTGTAACATTGGACAAATCTGATAAGTCTGCAACATAAGATGATACACTTATATTAGGATTTAATGTTTTTAATGTGTGGGTTACTTCGACTAATTTTTCTTTGTTTCTACCATGTATAAGCAAATCATTGCCGCTTTCGGCTAGAAGTTTGGCGGTTTCGAAACCTATGCCATCTGTAGCACCTGTTAATAGAATTTTTTTCTTCATTTTTTCCTCCTTGTTATTTGGTTCAGTTAATATCTTTTTTTATCTTGTGTTTATGTTTAACTAAATGCTCTACTTTTCAAGTTCATATCTGGTTCAGTTTGAATTATAAATTTTGGAACTTTAAATATTTGCCCTCTTAATCACGCCGTCTAAAAGCTCATCTTCTAATTCGGATAAATAGTCTTTCATGGCTTGAATGATTTCTTTCTTTTGAGAAAGGGGTCCATTTATAGGAATTAAATTATAGTTATGGCCGCCGAAGAAGTAGGCATCCTCAAAGTCGATTAATTCTAATAGGTGAATTTCTTCTTCGATTTTTTCCCTTTCCGTACATTCGATAAACTCTCCGTTGTCGCGCATCTTTTCTAAAGGTGTTCCTGTTGATACGGAAGTTGTCATAAGAGAAAGTAGATAAGGAGGGAATTTGTTTAATAGCTTTGCAGTTTCCCGAATATGGGCTTCACCATTCCCTTTGCCAGCTACACCAGTCATAATTATAGCATCCCATTCAATGCCAGCTTTTTCTAGTTTGTCTAGACTATCGTAGGCTTCTTCAGAAGTGAATCCTTTGTTCATTTGTTGAAGTGCTGGGTCATATGCAGATTCTAAACCTATGTGAAGTTGATTAAACTTTAAAGCCCTTAAAGCCTTTAAATCTTCAACTGTTTTATTTTTTAGGCTTTTTATAGAAGCATAGCAAGTAATTGTTTCTATTTCTGGGAAATAGGAATTTATTAGCTTGCCTATTTCTTTTAACTTTTCTGTAGTTAGAATAAATGGCTCACCATTTACTAAGAAGATACGGCGCACGGGCCTGCCATTTTCTTTAAGTTCTTTTAAATCTTCTTCGACATGGGCTAAAGGAGAAACTTTAAAAGTTGTTTCCTGGTACATGGTGCAGAATGAACATTTATTGTGAGAGCAACCTGCGGTTACTTCTAGTAGTGGAGTGCTTGCCTCTATAGGGTGTCTATATACTTGTCCTGTGTAATGCATAAAAATTTCCTTTCTGGGGTTACGTTTGCTTAGTTATTTGTTCAATCCTAAAAAATCTATAACTAGTGAAAGTTAGGCTCATCTAGGACTACTTATATTTTAATTGGTTTGCAAAACTAATCAATTATGGATATTTTTATCCCTAGAGACAAAAAAGTCCCTATATTGTTTTATAAGGACGTTGATTTATAGTTAGTTATTCGATTAATATGTTTGCGTAGTTGTACTTGGAGTTATATCTGCTACCCCATTCGTTTAGTGAATTCAAAATTGGAAGTACTTCTATGCCAGCCTCTGTTAAAGAATATTCAACACGAAGTACCTTTTCCTCAAATGCTTCTCGTTTAATTATATTGGAAGCCTCTAGTTCGCGAAGTTCTCGAGAAAGAACTCTTTTGCTCATAGAGGGAATTAAACGATCCAACTCCCCATAGCGTACGACTCCGAGATTTCCTATGTGAAAGATAAGAATAGGCTTCCATTTTCCACCAATAAGGTCCAGTGTTAACTCCATACTGCAGTTAAATGTTTTTATATTATCCATAGTTATACCTCCTCAGTGAATATAAATGGCAGTTTAATTTGATTTATTCTAATTATATCAAAATATAAAGAAATATAACAGAGGAGTTGACATGCAGGGGATTATCATGTAACATAAAACTATAAAACTAGTTTTAACGAAATGACCTTTTGACTTTCGATAAGCTTATGAATTTACGACTTGTTTTGCTGCATAAGCAAACTTATGTAAATTTAATTGTTCTCGCGAGTGAAGGGTTAAAGAATTAGGAGTTGTAAATATGAGCGTAAAACAGATTGAAGAGCATAAAGTATTTAAAGGTTTGGCAGATCCTAACAGAATTTTGCTTCTTGACATTATTTCTAAAGGAGAGGAATGCAATTGTAATTTAGGGGATAAAATCAATATGCCTTTATCAACTTTGGCACACCATTTAAAAGTTCTTGTGGAAGCAAATCTAGTTGTGTCTAGAAAAGAAGGTAAATGGACTTACTATACTTTAAACAAAGAGCAGTTTGAGTTGGCTGTGCAGGGTCTTGCTAGGTTTACTTCCAAATAACTCATGTAGAATTTTCTTGTGGAGAATTCTCATAGACTTTAGCTAGAAAATTTGTATTGTAGACATGCATGATAAGTAATTTCTGATATTTTTCAAATTGCTAGAAATTCTTTTATAGATTGTATTAACAAGAATTAAAAAGAAGATACTTTTGGAAAGGAGTAACTGTGTGTAGTTGTGGACGTAGATATGATTGTCATTCTCAATAGGTAAGTTATATTAGACTTCGTCTAATATAAAGGATTGGTATGGCTTTCGCGTTGCTGTACTTGCAATGCGAAAATGCCGAATAAATAATCCTTCGGATTATTTATTTAAAAAATTAAAGCGGTTAAAACTTTACTTATTTTAAGGAGAATTAAATGACTATTCAAGAAAGAATTATTAGTATTATTACAGACTTCCTATCTGTTTTAGGCGTAGGAGAGCCTATGGTAGGCCAAGTTATTGGAACTTTTTTGTTCCTCTTTGGAGAGTTAGTTTTGCTATTTATGCTAATTAGCTTCCTTGTGGCGCTTTTGCAAATATACATATCTAAAGATAAAATTCAAAAAGCATTGACTACAAAATCTAAATTATTAAATAGTATCCTTGGCGCATTGCTGGGTTCAGTAACACCCTTTTGCTCTTGTTCCACAATACCATTACTTTTAGGCTTAATGAAAAGCAGAGCACCTTTTTCAGGAATGATGTCATTCTTGTTAACTTCACCAATCCTAAATCCTGCAATAATTGTGCTGTTCCTAACATTTTTTGGAATAGTTCCTACAATAATATATGCAGGGGTGGCTTTTATTTTTGCTGTAATAGTAGGATATATTTTAGATAAGAAAAAATTCTATAAATACATAAAAGGGGCAGAAGGGGAAGCTTATATGGAAAGCCTTTCTGCTGGGGCTGTTCCTGCGTCAGAGCCTGAGACTTGTTGTGGTGATGAGTCAGAAAGCTCAACTTCTTGTTGCGGAGAAACTTCTGGAACATCGGCTTCTTGTTGCGACTCCCCTAAAACAGCAACAGCTTGTTGTGAAACTACAGATGCATCAACAGCTTGTTGTGAAACCCCAGAGGAATCAAGTTATTGTTGTAACGAAACTGTGACAGAAACTTCATGTTGTGATACTTCAACATCTTGTTGTGACGGAGGGGAAGAGGTACATTACTCTGATTTTGAAGGCGGCTTTGTTAAAAGGAACTTAATTGCATTTAAATATGCTTTCTTAGATGCTGGCGGTTTGTTCAGAAAAGTACTGTTGTTCTTGCTATTAGGCGCGGGTATTGGAGCTTTTATATATGGATTTGTTCCTACTGACTTTATTCAAAAATTTGCAGGAGAAGATAATTTCTTAGCAGTTCCTATAGCGGCTGTTTTAGGCATCCCGATGTATATTAGAACTGAAACTATGATTCCAATTGCAAGTGTGCTAGTAGGTAAAGGAGTTGGATTAGGCCCTATGGTTGCACTAATAATCGGGGGGGCTGGAGCGAGTATACCAGAAGTTTCTCTTTTGGCATCAATTTTCAAGAAACAATTGGTAATCACATTCTTGCTTTGCATATTCTCTGTTGCAACTTTAACTGGCTTTGCCTTTGTGCTGTTTCTATAGTAGTAGCTTTGCAAATTCATAGTAATAACTTGAATTTAATAGAGCTAGAATCGTTATAACTATTAAATTATAAAAAAATCACAGAGAGTGCATAGAGGATTGCTACCCCATTTGCTAAATATGATATACAAGGTGAATCGGCCATATGTAGAATAAAGTGGAATTGATTTTGAATCAAGAAAATAATTAAAACGGAGTAGGGCGTCACCTTACTCCGTTTATTTAAGCGATTCAGTAATAAGATTTATTCTACTGCTTCAATTAAATGATTGAAGCAAGGTATAAATTTAAATTTAATTTCCGTAAATATATTCCTCCTCATTTTGTAAATAAAATCCATTTCCCCCAAAAATATTTTTGCTCTTATACCTTATGTCATAGCAATAGATTCTCCAAAGATTAAGTTCTGTATAGTAAAAATGCTGTTCTTTAAGGGGAATTGCACTTATAACAGGTACATCTCCTCCATATGCCGTAAAAACCAACTTACCATCGTAATATTTTGCCTCTAATTCAGGATATCTGGATGTATAATGATTTATGACTATTTCGTCATCATCATTCTCAGAGTTAACTAAATACAAATCACTTTGTCCCCCTACTGATGATACAATTACCTCTCTTCCATTTGATACTAAAAACATATCATTACCCATAACATTAACATACATACGACCCAGTCCAACATTAATTACTTCAATGGTGTCACACTTTATACTTGACCAACCCATGAAAATAATAAAAATAATAAATCCCATAGTAGTAATAATTGACATTGATTTATATTTGGAATCCCCTGTTTCCTTGTGTAAATGTATCACTAAATATGTTGCAGTCATCAAAACACCCACAACAAATACAGTATGAATCATACCATCAATTATACAGTAGAATAATTCTCTTAGCAGAATTAACGACCAAAATCCTAGCATGCACACTCGTACTTTTCCTAAAAAACTAAGTTCAAAAAAACTATCAATTAAATTTCTAATCATTATCCTCCTTTTTCTCAAAATATTATCGAATACTCCTTCACTAGCTACCATAGACATCATTCACTTAACACAACACTCTTGATTTATCAAAAGACAAATAACCTTTCAGATTATTTATGGTGATATTATGCTTTGCCCTTATTACTCAATTGTTATAGTTGCATTCATAATTTTAGCATTGCCAGTTTCTTTATCAGTGTACCCCCCCTTTTTTTTATTGTCAATACTATAATCAAATAGTTTATTACACATCTCTTCATCTCTTGTATTATCCATCAAATAGCCTATTATGTTTCTTCAAAAGCCTAAGTGAAGCAATCTTAGTTGAAATATGTTAAGGACATTAATTAATTTCTAAATTATGCTGTTTTATATTAAAAATCATAAAAAAACCAATCATTTTGATAAATATTGTTGAAATTTGAAACAATTTACACGCGGAATGTAAGCAAGATAATAGTTTTTAAAAGCAAATACATTATTGAAAAAATTGCCATAATTGATAAAATGATACATAAGAGTTAGGCGACTTCAAAATTAATTTGATATTTGATAA
>CAYJEK010000048.1:6938-7475 GCA_964369205.1 uncultured Oscillospiraceae bacterium
ACTAATACTTAAGAAATAGCTAATTCGAATAGCTTGATTTAACCGAATTTGACGTTTTATTTTATATTGTATGAGGTAATTATGAGACTACTAATAATTGTTTCAGGTTGAGTAGGAAACTCTGCAGCAAAAATTATAAAAAGGGCAGGAGAAGGCGGAATGTGGGCAGAGAAGGTTGTTCTTTCTGACTTTAATGAAGAGAGAGCAAAAACTGTAGCAAAAGAGTGTGATGATGATAGGTTTGTAGGAGAGTTCTTAAATGCTAGAGATGCAGAGAGTATTAAGAAAATAGTAGAAAAACATGGAATCACATTTGTTTTAAATGCGTGCGACCCTAGTTTTAACGAAAATATATTTGATACTTGTTACGATTTAGGAATTGGATACATAGATTGTGCAATGACACTTTCAAAAGTTCATCCTACGGATCCATACAACAAAACTCACATAAAACTTGGAGACTATCAATATGAAAAAAATGAAGCATGGAAGAAAAAAGCGCTTCTAGCAATAGCAGGATCTGGAGTTGAGCCGGGA
>CAYJEK010000048.1:7485-11934 GCA_964369205.1 uncultured Oscillospiraceae bacterium
TTTAGACTTTAATTTAAAATTTATATTAAAATTATTAATAAAATTATCTTTTTTATTAAATAAATGAAATTGGAGTAAGAGATGGAGACAATTATGATGGAGAGGATGTAGGCCACTTTGGTTTTTCGGTTTGGACAACTATTGAAGAGTGCTTAAACCCGCCAGTGGTTTGGGAAAAAGATAAGGGTTGGTTTACTACTGAAAACTTCTCAGAACCTGAAATGTTTGATTTTCCAGGAGGAATTGGTGAAGTAGAAGTAATTAATGTAGAACATGAAGAAGTTTTAATGATCCCTAGACATGTAAAATGTGACAGAGTAACATTTAAATTTGGAGTTTCTAGAGAACTAAGAAACATTCTTCTAAACTTAAGAGAAATGGGAATGTCTGAGCCACATGAAAAAATTAAAATCGGAAATGAAGAAATTGCTCCTAGAGACTTCTTGTGTAAGGTGATTCCAGACCCTACAGAAGCTACAATGAAAATGGTAGGTAAAGGTTGCGCAGGAACTTGGGTAAAAGGTTTAAAAGATGGTAAGGTAAGAGAGGTATACCTATATCAAATCGCTGACAATCAAGAGTGTATTGCAAGGTATGGAACAAACTCAGTAGTTGCGCAAACAGCATTTAACCCAGTTATAATGATGGAATTAGTAGCGACTGGTAAATGGGCAGGGACTGGAGTTTGTAACCCAGAAGAGTTTGAACCAGCATATTTTGTGGAATTAATGGCAAAATATGAGTTCCCAGGAGCTATGAAAGAAATGGACTCCGAATATGCAGAGGCATTTAATGGTGAGGCATTAAATAACACGCAAACTGCAAATGGGTTCAAATATTAAGTAATAACAATATTTAAACGAATTAAATACTGAGAAAGCAAGGTGTGGGAAGGTCCATACCTTGCTTTCCTGTTTATACAGGCTTGATTTCGCTGGTGGATTTATATAATAAATTTAAATATTGTTACGGTTATAATGATATAATGTAACCATTAAAGGATGTAATGCAGGATAACATTTTGCTGAGCAAGTTAAGAGGTTATAAGTTTATATGTTAATCTTAACTATATTAAAGGCAAGAAGTTGTATTTATAAAGGAGAGCGAAATGACAAAGAAGGTTTTACGAAAATTAATTACTTTCTGTATAGTTATTGTGGTGTTGTCAGCGACTCCTGTATTTGCTGTTGACGGTAATGATATGGCTTCGACTGTAGGAAATAGTGAAGTTATAAGCAAATTATCCGCAGAAAATGATAAGCCTATTAGAGTTGGATATTACCCTACTTTTAATGACATGATTGTTGATCTTGATAGCATGAATAATAAAGGTTATGGTTATGAAGTGTTTCAAAAAATTTCAGAGATAAGTGGACTTGAATTTGAATTTGTTCCTGTTGAGGGCAACATGATAGATGCTGTAAATAGTGGATATGTTGATGTTGGAGGATTAATGACCCGAAGTGATGAACGAAGAGCTCAGGTTCAATACTCAGAATACCCTTTTAGCAAAACTTATTTAGGGCTAATGTCTAAAGATATGGAAGTGGGATATAGAGACGTAGAGGCTATCGACGGCAAATCTGTAGCAGCATATGACCAAAATGTTGGAGTGGAAGTGCTTGACGATTTTTGTGAAATGAACAATATTTCTGTTAACTATGTTTATGGTGAAGCTAGGACATATATGGATCAAGAGGCAGATTATTATATTACTTATTCAGAGGATCCTTCTGCTCTCGAGTTAAATAATGTTTTGAATCTAGGTGTATATAACTTATACTTAATATCAAGCTTTGAAAATAGTAGCCTAATGGAGGTAATTGACTCGGAGTATTTTAAGGTGATTAATTCCGAAGGAAGTTTTTTCATGGAGCTTGAAGAAAAATATTTGGGTGACCACGTAGAAATAAATCATCGAGGATTGACAAATGAAGAGCTTGAAATTTTGAGGCAAAGACCATTAGAGGTGGGGTACGTTACAGGATTTGCTCCATTATCTTACACAAATGACGAAGGAGAGCCGGATGGGGCTTTGGTGGAAGTCTTAGATAGCTATGCTGCGAGATATAATTTTGAAGTGAATTATCACCCGTACAGCCTTACTGAGCCAGCTGAAAAACATAAGGATTTTGATATTCTCCTTACCATGTATGGGGAGGGTAATAGCGAGTATGAGAATTACGAAGTTACTGACCCGTTTTATGAAATACCAATGTATGCAATTATTAACCATAGCTCCATAAATACGACCGTAATAGATGAAATACTGGATTCAGATGTTAAAATAGGATTGCTTCCTTATAGTACAATAGATTTGGATTCTTTTGCTGCAGCTTCTTCTAAGGTAAAACTTCATGAATATAATGATTGGCATGAACTTTTAGATGGTTTTGCAGCAGGTGATGTGGAACTGCTTATATGTACAGAAAGTGCTACAACATATACGGAAGTCTACTTTGATGATATATATACATCAACTGTACCGATTGATGTGGCTACTCCCATGCGATTTTTCATAAACAAAGACATATCTGATGAATACGTTCCTATCTTTAACATTATGGTGGATAAATATTCTGATCGTGACTATGAGGCTATTATAGAAACCAATGCAAATGAAAATTTGCCAAATGCTCAAACTGGATTTTTCGAATTTGTTGCAAAGAACTGGTATTATTTTGTATTTCTGTTTTTTATCATAGGGGTAAGCTTTATAGCAGTTCATTATAGGGGGAAAATTTCTCAAAAAGAAGCGCTTATTGAATCATATAACAAAGATCAACTTACGGGACTTCTATCTATTCGAAAGTTTAGTGAAATAGTTGATGAGACTTTAGAAAAAAATGAAGTGGACGAATACGAGGTGATTTCATTGGACATTGATATGTTCAAGACCATAAACACTCATTTTAGCATTGAAAAGGGAACAAATATTATTGTTACCATTGGTGATGTGCTGAAGAAAGTTTTTGCAAATACTGAGGGGAAGGTAAGTAGAAGAGCAGTTGATCAATTCTTGATATTTAGGCCAGTAAATGAGGGCGGCACAATACAGCAGATTTATAAAGCTGATATTTTGCCTGCAGTACAGGCAAATTTAGGAGAAAAGTATAAGTTCTCTATGTCTTTTGGTAATGCTATTGCAAAAGCCGGGGAAACGAAGGGGACATCTTTGATTGGCCAAGCTGACAATGCAAGGGCAGCAGGTAAAACTCTACATAAAACTACTTTTATTACTTTTGATGAGAAAATGCGAAAAGAATATGAAGAAAAAATAGATATTACATTACGTATGGAGCAAGCTCTAGAAGATAAGGAATTTGTTGTTGAGTATCAACCGAAAATTGACTTTAACACATTACGGATTGGAGGCGCTGAAGCTTTAGTGCGTTGGAAACCTAAAGATGGGAGAAAAATGTATCCTGATGCCTTTATTCCTGTATTTGAAGAAAATGGATTTATTCCTGAGTTGGACTTATATGTTTTAGATGAAGTCTGTAAATTTATTAAAGTTAATAGAGATAAAATAAAGATTCCGCGTATTTCGGTTAACTTCTCTGCTCATACTGTACTTACTGATGATATTGTGGATAGGGCTTTAGGTATATTAAAAAACCACGAAATAGAACATGAATTAATAGAACTTGAGCTTACAGAAAGTGCTGTAGAAATTGATTCGGCCAGGTTTATTGATGTGGTTAAGGATTTTAAAGAATTAGGTATTTCGATTTCCATTGATGATTTTGGTGCAGGAGTATCTTCTTTAAACAGGATATCTGAAATTGAAGCAGATGTTTTAAAATTAGACAAGGCATTTTTTGGCGAGAACTCTGGAGAAAATAAAAGTTCAGTTGTTGTTGCAGACGTAATACATATGGCAAAGCATCTTAACATGAAAGTTGTTGCAGAGGGTGTTGAAACTGCGGATCAGTCAACATGGTTAAAAAATATAGGTTGCGACTATGCCCAAGGGTATTACTTTGCTAAGCCAATGAGTGTAGAGAACTTCAAGGAAATACTGATAGAAGAAAAAGAATATGAAATAGAGATAGAATAATTGAAGGGGAACCACCTTTAACTCATAAAGGCTAATAAAGGAGTGAAATAAAGGACAGTATAGTGAACCCACCCGAAATCAATAGGGTGGGTTATTTTTTTGCTATTTGATATTAAAAACTTTTCTCATTATGCTATCGATAGCCTTTGTTGGTAAGAGAGAATGCGCAAACATGGCTGTTTTGCAATCGCTGCCTACTGGGTATCTTGCCTTCGGATTGGCTGAGTTAACAACCTTTAAAATTGCTTTTACTACTTTCTCTGGGCCAGGTGATTTGGAGTATTTCCCTTTAAATGCCTTGACAAAATTTGATACATTTTCTTTATACTGCTGTGGGTGATCTACTGTTTCAATTTGTTTTAATGCAACATCTAAAAATTCGGTGGCCA
>CAYJEK010000048.1:11944-15289 GCA_964369205.1 uncultured Oscillospiraceae bacterium
TACAACTTTAATTCCAAAACTTTTTACCTCTGAACGAAGAGCGTCACTTAAAGCTTCAACCGCATGCTTAGAAGCGCCATACCAGCCAATCATGGGAGCAGTAACCTTTCCTACCATAGATGACATATTTATTATTGTGCCACTTTTTTTACTTCGCATATGAGGTAAAACTGCCTTGGTAACTCGTGCTAACCCAAAGACGTTTGCATCGAATTGCTTTTGAGCTTCTTCGAGTGATACGGCTTCTACCATGCCATAGCCGCCATAACCTGCATTATTTACAAGGACATCAATTCGCCCTTCTTTTTTTATTATCTCTGAAACAACAGACTCTACATCTTCATCGGAGGTTACATCCATTTTAAATATTTTTGCGCCATGTTTTTCTATTTCTAGCATTTTTTCAAGTCGCCTTGCTCCTGCATAAACTGTATGTCCTTGCTTTAATAACTCTTTAACAGCAAGACTACCAAAGCCGGCACTTGCCCCTGTGATTAATATTACTTTGCCCATGTTGATTCCTCCTAAATAAATTATACCTTATGTCCATTATAGGTAGTGTTAATGGTGGCTATACTGTTTGAAATCAATATAACTTTTGTGAATGTATGAGATTCATATTAGTTGTATAATACCCAGTAATTTACAATTGGATACAGAAAAATATAAAATAGCAAGGAAATTAGAAGTTGATTTATGAAAATGATTTTATCTTCTTCTTTAGTTTTTCTTATTTTATGTTAATTTCCATTTGTTTTCCTTTCGTATTCAAATTAGTGATAAAGCATCTGATTTAATGTTTTACTTTTTCAGTTTGAAAAGCTTATAAAATTGATTGGGTAGTTAAATATGAACCTATTTTATTGTATGTAGGAAGTTCTACATTATACTTTTCTCCAAGGCGGATAACTTCAAAGACTAAACCATCTATCTCTGAATTTCCACCTTTCTTAATATCTTTTTGCATGGATGATGTAAAATCATCGTCCAAATCATCCATAATCTTTAGGTTAATAGCTACAATATTTTCGGGCAACTCAATATCCATTGCTTTTCCGAGATTAGAAATCTCCTTTACACATTCTATGTAAATTGCTCTAGCGTTTATATCATTCTTAAAAAGCTTTGCATCTCCATCTAGGTAGGTACCAGCAGCAGCCATTGGTGATACAAAAGAGAACTTTTGCAGAGTGTCTCTTCTTACATTGTTAGACAAAATAGGGGTGATTCCACTTTCATCAAGGTCTTTTTCTATTTGGATTAGTCTTTTGTCATCAGTTTTGCCGTCAAGTCTACCAAAAACCACTCTGAAAATTTCTCCACTTCTGCTGATTACACCAGGACTTTCTATTTGAGAAGCAATATATATGCAACCGTTTAACACTTGAATGGATTTAAGTTTAGAGGACATTACCTCTCCAGAACCAAAAATATTTAATACTGGAATTACAATGGTATTTTCGTGGCAAGAATGCTCAATTATGCTGTAGATTTCTTTGAGGGAATAGTATTTTACACAGACAAAAATCGTATCGGCTTTTTCTTGATAGCTTTCTTCGGAAAGAGCTTTTACGGGAATGTTTTTTTCGTTGTTCCCTTCAATTATAGTTAAACCCTTTTCTTGTATAGCTTTTAGATGAAGCCCTCTTGCAATTAGAGTGACATCTTTATTTCCTGCTGCTAAATAACCAGCAAGGGCACCACCAGTACCACCTGCACCAATAACTAAATACTTCATTATTCCTCCTATAATCCTTTTGTATTTTTCATATGATATAAATAATCAGAAGGGTTATTTATTGGGTATTTTCGCAAACAGATACTGCAGAGCGAAAGCCATCCCAACCCTTTATGTTAGACGAAGCCTAATGTAAAATTCTTAACTTTTATTATATCATAGTAATTGGGATATACCACTCTGCTTAAAAAGAAATGGTTTGATTTTGAAGGATTCGATCAGCTTAGCAAGGAATGGTTTAATATAGTTATAATTGAATTAGAATAATAAATTAAAGATAATTTAAAAGATGCGGCAATTATGGTAAACTGAGTATAAAGATGCTGACGACTGCTGAGAGCAAAGTTGGTAAATATTTCTTAAATCAAATGTTATATGAAATATTAATCCTGTTTAGAGTTAATAGTAAAACTAGATAATTCTAGTAAGAGAAGGATTAATTGTATAAATTACCAGAGAGGATAACTATGGAATATAGAATAGAAAAAGATACTATGGGGGAAATAAATGTTCCTGCAGATAAACTTTGGGGAGCACAAACTCAAAGGAGTTTAGAGAACTTTAAAATTGGAACAGAGAAAATGCCGACAGAAATAATTGATGCCATGGCTATAGTTAAAAAAGGGGCGGCTAAGGCAAATCTGAAGTTAGGTGTGTTAGATCCGACTATAGGGGAGGCAATAATATCGGCCTGCGATGAAATTTTAGAGGGAAGGTTAAAAGATAATTTTCCTCTTGTTGTGTGGCAAACAGGAAGCGGAACTCAAACTAATATGAACTTAAACGAAGTTATCGCTAATAGGGCTAATGAAATTTTAGGAGAGAAAATAGTTCATCCTAATGACCATGTGAATAAATCTCAGAGTTCAAACGACACTTTTCCTTCAGCAATGAGTATTGCTGGGCTTATTTCTGTAGAAAAAACTTTGTATCCAGCTTTTAAAAAAATCATTGAAGCCTTGAAAAAATTAGAAGTAGAAAACAAGGATGTGGTGAAAATTGCTAGAACACATCTTCAAGATGCAACTCCAATAACACTGGGGCAAGAAATTAGCGGCTGGGGGGCGATGCTTGAAAAAAGTAAGAATATGATAGAGCTAGCCCAACCGGGCATGAAGGAGCTAGCCTTAGGAGGAACGGCAGTTGGAACGGGACTTAATGCCCATAAAGACTTTGGAGTGGCTGTGGCAACGGAAATAACAGAAATGACAGGTTTGCCATTTGTGACAGCGCCTAACAAATTTCACTCATTAACTTCTAAAGATACTATGGTCTTTGCTCATGGAGCGCTAAAAGCCTTGGCGGGAGATCTTATGAAGATTGCCAATGATGTTAGGTGGCTTGCTTCAGGACCAAGATGCGGAATAGGGGAAATTTTCATACCGGAGAATGAGCCAGGAAGCTCTATAATGCCTGGAAAGGTAAACCCAACTCAAAGCGAAGCCCTTACAATGATAAGCGTTCAAATAATGGGGAATGATACAACTATCGGTGTTGCGTCTTCCCAAGGGAACTTCCAGTTGAATGTGTTTATGCCAGTGATAATATTTAATTACTTGCAATCGGTTAGGCTCCTTGGCGAGGGATTGGTGTCCTTTGCTTATAAT
>CAYJEK010000049.1:0-15212 GCA_964369205.1 uncultured Oscillospiraceae bacterium
GACACCGCCCTTTCACGGCGGTAACACGGGTTCGATTCCCGTACGGGTCACCAAAGAAATCCTTTGCAGCAATGTAAGGGATTTTTTTATTGTAAACACTGATTAAAAAGCTAAAATCAAAATGTGAAAGAAAAGAGAAAGATTAAATCAAATTATATTTTAATTTATGAAAATAATATATAATGTATATATAGTTTATTAATAGCTTTAAATTAAATAGAAGTTATTTTTTTAAATTAATAAATATCTTGATTTAATAAAGAGAGAAGTATAATGCAAAATATTTATTTTTTAGCGGGGTTATTTGTATTTTTGGGAATAATAATGCTAATTGCTGCAAAAAAAGCGAGGTTTAAAAAGCTTACAATTAATTTAGGACTCTATTTTATTATATTAGGTTTATCATTTATAGCTACAGACTATTACAAGGATTATAGACTGCTAGCTGTAATAGCCGTAATTCCAGCAGGAATTTTAATAACTAATATTTATATGAAAGAATTATTTAAGCAATTCTTTTTTACAAAAAAGGTGGAAGGTGAATTTACAAAAACTTTTGCCCATTTTGGAAGAGGTAGAATAGGTGCGATTTCAACTATAAAGGGATACTATCTAGGATTTTTAGTAGAGATTGATGGAATAAAAAGAGAAGTTAGAACAGATGAGTATTATCCAGAATATAAATTAAAAAAGATAATACAAGAAAATAAAATTTACAAACTATATTATAATAAAAAATATAATGCATTTAAACTAAAGCTTTTTGCAAATTTTGGCATTACAATAATAGAACTTTTTATAGGAATATGCACCATAATGGGAGGCATAGAATTGCTATTATCATAAAGTATAATGAAAGGGTAAGGGTTTGTATTTATGCAATATCGTGAACTTGTAAAAGGGGCACCTAAAGTTTCTTTATTAGGCTATGGCTGTATGCGTTTTAAAAATAAGGGAAGAGTTTTAGATAGAGAGCTTGCTATAAATCAAATGTATAAAGCTTATATTGGCGGTGTTAATTATTTTGATACGGCTTATATTTATCATCAAGGAAAAAGCGAGGGCTTACTTGCTGATTTTATACAAAAATATGATATAAGAAAAGATGTTTATATAGCAGATAAACTGCCGTCTTACCTTGTTTTAAATAAGGGGCAAATCGATTCTTTTTTTAAAACTCAGCTCGAAAGATTAAAAACTGATTATATAGATTACTATTTAATGCATATGCTAGACAGCTATAAAAGCTGGCAGAGACTTAAAAATCTAGGGATAATAGAATTTATTGAAAAGAAAAAGAAAACAGGCGAAATTAAATATATTGGGTTTTCTTTTCACGGCTCCAATGAAGAATTTATAAAAATTTTAGAGGATTATAATTGGGACTTTACTCAGATACAATTAAATTATCTCGATGAAAATAATCAAGCTGGCCTACAAGGGCTAAATAGGGCAAAAGAGCTTGGAATAGGTGTCGTTATTATGGAGCCGCTTCGAGGCGGAAGCCTTGCAGACGGCGCACCTGATTTAATAAAAGAAATGTTTTCAAATTATAAAATAAAGAAGTCGCCAGCATTTTGGGGGCTTAGATATGTTATGAATTTTGAGGGTGTTGGCTGTGTTTTATCAGGGATGAATGATATAAATCATATAAAAGAAAATATAAATGTGGCATCTATAACGAGCGAAGGCTCAATGAATGAAGAAGAAAAAGAGCTTATTAATTCGGCTAAAAAAATATACTCAAAAATTATGAAAGTGCCGTGTACAGGTTGCGCTTATTGTATGCCGTGTCCTTTTGGGGTGGATATAAAAGGAACATTTGCAGATTATAATTATAAGTATTTTAAAAAGAATAATAAATTAGTTCGAGTGCTATATATTGCAAGAAGTACAGGCTATCACGGAGATTTTAAATCGGGCGGAAACAGCTGTAGAAACTGCAAAAAGTGCCTTAAATTATGCCCTCAAGGAATTGATATTCCAAATAAATTACTAGAGGCGCATAAGGATTTAGATATTAAAGCTTTAAGTGTTCCAGTGAGTGTGATTGCAAAAATCAAAAATCTTAAAAAATAATAAAAACCTATAATATTACTAATTGTAATATTATAGGTTTTTTGCTTAATTTAAATTATAAAAGGATGTATTCTCTTATAAATTCGCTTGTTCCTTCTTGAAGTTTTCTATTTTGAGTTTCTATAAAGCCGTGTTTTTTATAAAAATTTATAGCAGTTATATTTTTTTCTAAAACCCAAAGAGAGATTTTTCTTGCATTTTTTTCTTTTAAAGTGTTAATAGCAAAAGTAAATAAAATATTTCCAACTCCCTGTTTTTGCAGAAGTGGATCAACGTATAACTCAAAAATTTCGCCAGTGCTATCCTCTTCATTAAACTTAAAATTAACAAGCCCTTTTACAAATTCGTCATCATAAACATAAATATTAGATAATAAATCCTCGTTGTTTTGATATTCAAGAGCGAGTGGCAGAACCTGCATTAAACCAAAAGATACAGCATCATCGCAAAAAATAGGGCGATAGGCAACTCTTTTTGCAAAGATAAATATTTCAGCTATTCTTGAGGCATCGTTTTTATTTGACTTTCTAATTTTCATATTAATATTCCTTTTTAGTAAGCCTTAAAGTTTTTATATTTTACCATATTATTTATATCATTAAAAACTTTATTTTCATCAATAGTTTTCACTTCTCTATTCTCCATAACTATTTTGCCGTTTATAATAACGTTAGTCACTTCGCTGCCAGTGGCAGAATAAATAAGGGCAGAATAAATATCATTTAAAGGATAAAGAGACGGCGCAGTTTTATCTATCATAATAATATCTGCTTTTTTGCCCACCTTTATAGAGCCTGTTATATCTTCAAGTCCTAGTGCTTTTGCCCCATTAATAGTTGCCATTTTAAAAACTTGTTTTGGAGTAATGGCCGTTGGATCTTTTAATTTTCCTTTGTGAATCATAGCCATTAAATACATATCTTTAAAGATATTAAGTGTGTTGTTAGAAGCGGCAGAATCTGTTCCAAGAGACACATTAATTCCTTTTTCTAATAGCTTTTCTATATGAGCAAAGCCGTTTCCAAGTTTTAGATTGCTAGATGGATTAGAGGCAACACTCACGTCGTATTTTTTTAGAATATCCATATCATCATCGGATAACTGAACACCGTGGGCAAGGATTGTTTTTGCGCGAAATGTTCCAGTTTCCTCACATAATTTAATAGGGGAGTAGCCATATTTTTCTGTTATCTGCTGAACTTCACTCTCGCTTTCAGAAAGGTGAATGTGTGTAAGTAAATTATTATTTTGGGCATAATTTGCAAGATTTTTTAATAGATTAAAATCGCAAGTGTATGGAGCATGTGGGCCAACGGCAAAATTTAATGTTTGCGAATCTTTATATTTATTAAGCCCCTCAATAAATTCATCAAGCCTTTTTTGAGAGCCTTCATCAAAAGAGCCATCCTCGCCCCCAGAGCCAACAATCCCCCTTGTTAGCATTGCACGAATACCACTTTGATGAAAAGCTTCAAGATTTTTTAAAAAAGTGATGCTCATATCATTAACACAGGTAACACCGCATTTAAAGCTTTCAATTAGTCCTGCAAGTGTGCCGATTTTTGATTCTTCTGCAGTCATATCATCCTCAAGAGGCATAATCCTATCAAACAGCCATTCCATAAAAGGCAAATCATCAGCTATGTTTCTTAAAAAGCTCATATACACATGGGTGTGGGTGTTTATAAAGCCTGGTGAGGTGATAAAGTTTTCGCCATCAAAAATTTTATCAGGTGTAAAATTTAAAGGTGCATCCTTAATAGAAACAATACTATCACCCGATATATAAATATCAGTTTGTAAAACTTCATTTTCTAAAATTGCTGTAGTGTTTTTGATTAAAATATTCATAAAAACTCCTTTATTTTTTTTGAGCTATAAGAATATTATAGCATTCATTGTTTTGATAGATTTCTTCTGATTTAATAAAAAAGAAATCATTAAAGTAATTAAAAAGTTCGCCCGAATAAAAAGGGTGGGTGAATTCATTGTAATTAAAATCTAAAAATGGTTTTTTAATTTTAGCGTTTAAAACGATAAGCCCATTTTTATTTAAAGATTTTTTCCAAAGAGAAAAAACTTTTTTGCGCTTTTCTATTGGAATATAATTTATAAAATCAACAGAAAATATAATATCAAAATTTTCTTCTAGATTATAAGAAATAACATCTCTTGTGTAAGCATTAAGAGAAACATTTGAATATTTTGCAAATCTCTTTGTTTTTTCAATTCCCTCACTTGAAATATCAAGGCTAGTTACTAAAAATCCATTTTTAGCAAAGAAAACAGAATTATTCCCCTCGCCAGATGCCATATCGCATATTTTCAGATTTTCACCTATTTTTAAAGCCAAAACTTCAACTGCTAGTTTATGTGGTTTTAAATTATTTGTAAAATTCATATCCATATAATCATCAAGATACATATTTGAAATATCGCTAGCCGGATTATAACTAAGAAGAGAATTTAAATCAGTTTCAAAAATTTTTGAAAGCTGAATTAAATAAGATATTTCAGGCTGTGCCTTTGCATTTTCCCATTTTGAAACAGCTTGAAAGCTAATATTTAATTTTTCTGCAAGCTCCTTTTGAGTTATTCCTTTTTCTTTTCTAAATCTTTTAATATTAATCGCTAAACTATCCATAATACCCCTTTTATATAATATACAATAAAATAAATTCTATTAAAATAATCAATTTATAATAGTATATCATAAAAATTAAACCAACAGTTGAATTTTATGTGAATAAATAGGTGATTATTTAGTTAAAAAAGGGATAGTTTAATTGACTGTGTATAAAAAAATGTGTATAATAGAAATAATGCGATAACGAAAATAAGAGATTAAATTTAAAAGAAAAAAAGGGGAATATAATATGAATTTTTTAGCAGGCTACACAGGGTTTGTTGGCTCAAATTTGTTTGAGAGCTTTAAATTTGATGGAGTTTTCAATTCAAAAAACATTGAGGAGGCTTTTTATAAAAATCCTAATGTTTTATACTATTCAGCTGTTCCAGCTCAAAAATTTATAGCTAATGAATTTCCACTAGAAGATAAGAAAACAATAGATAATGCTATTGAGAATATAAAAAAAATTAATCCAAAAAGTGTGGTTTTAATTTCAACTGTTGATATTTATGAAAAGCCTAATGGAAAAGATGAGGATTTTGATACTAAAAATCAGCACCCTGAAACATATGGAAAGAATAGATTATTTTTAGAGGATTTTGTTAAAGATAATTTTAGTGATTATTTAATAGTTCGCCTGCCAGGCTTATATGGAAAAAATTTAAAGAAAAACTTTATATACGATTTTATTAAATATATTCCAGCAATGCTAACTAACACTAAAATAAACGAGCTTGCACAAAAAAGGGAAGAGATTTACTCTTTTTACACAAATCAAAATAATGGATTTTATAAATTAAATGATGATATTAATGTTGGCTACACAAGAAAAATTTTTGAAATTCTAGGCTTTTCAGCTTTAAATTTTACAGATTCAAGAGGGATGTTTCAGTATTATAATTTAAAATATCTATTTAATGATATACAAAAAGCAAGAGAGAATAATATTAAAATTTTAAATATAGCCACAGAGCCTGTTTTAATAAGCGATATTTATAAAACTTTAACAGGCAATGAATTTGTGAATGAATTTGATAAACCTATTCCATACTATAATTTTAAAACAAAGCACGATAAAATTTTTAATGGGCAAAATGGATATATCCAAAATAGAGATTTTGTTTTAAATGATATAAAAGAGTTCGTTGAAAAAGAGCTAAAAATAGAAAGGCAAAAATACTAATTATGAAGTATTCAATTTCAAATATTGCTTGGGATAAAAAAGATGATGCAAAGATGTATCAGTTTTTAAAAGAAAATAATATTAAAGGGCTAGAAATAGCCCCAACTCGCCTTTTTTTAAATCCGTATGAGAATTTAGAGAAGGCTTCCCTTTATTCTGAAATGCTAAAAAATAGATACAATTTATCAATTTCAAGTATGCAGAGCATATGGTTTCAAAAAACGGGGAATATATTTAATAAAAATGAAAGAGAAGAGCTTTTTTTATACACTAAAAAGGCTATTCTATTTGCCCAAAGCATGGGAATAAAAAACTTAGTTTTTGGAAATCCTAAAAATAGGAATATGCCACAAGGGCATACAGTAGATGAAGTGAAAGATTTTTTTTATAATCTAGGTGAATTTGCAAAAGAATGTAACACCTCTTTAAGCTTAGAGCCAAATCCTAGCATCTATAATACAAACTTTTTAAATTACACAAAAGAAACTTGCGAATTTGTAAAAGATATTAATAGCCAGGGACTAAAAGTGAATATTGATTTTGGAACAATTTTAGAAAATAATGAAAACCCTCATTTAATAAAAACTTACAAAACAATTGTAAATCACATTCATTTATCCGTGCCGTTTTTAGAATATGTTGAAAAAAGAGAAGAACATAAAACTCTAAAAAAAGTTTTAGAAAAGGCAAACTATGATGGATACTTATCTATAGAAATGAAAAATCAGGGCGATATAGAAAAAGTGAAAAAAGCCATATTATATATGAAAGAGGCATTTTAAAATGGAGTACAAAGGAATTAAAGGTGTGCCAAAATTTACGGCAACCGAATTTTTAGAAAAAAGAAGCAAATATTGTATAATAATTCCTATTATAAATGAGAAAGATAATATTACCTTGCAATTAAAAAGAGCGATGAATAATAGTGTTGATAAATTATGTGATATTATTATTTGCGATGGAAATTCAAATGATGGCTCGAATGATGAAAACTTATTAAAAAGCCTTGGTGTAAACACTCTTTTAATAAAAAAAGATGTAGGAAAGCAGGGCGCTCAATTAAGAATGGGCTTTTACTTTGCTCTAAAAAGAGGATATGAGGGGGTTATCACAATAGATGGCAATAATAAAGATTCTATTGAGGATATAAAGAAATTTATAGATAAACTCTCAAAAGGATATGATTTTATTCAAGGCTCAAGATATGCTATAGGCGGACGAGCTATAAACACACCTAAAATACGCCATTTTGCTGTAAAATATATTCACTCTCCTATAATTTCTTTTACTGCAAAAGAAAAATTCACCGATTCAACTAATAATTTTAGAGGCTATTCAAAAAAATATTTAACACATCCTCTAGTACAGCCATTTCGAGATGTGTTTATGACTTATGAATTATTAGCATATCTCTCAACGAGAGCATCGCAGTTAAAATTATTAACTTGCGAGGTGGGAGTTACAAGAAGGTATCCAGATGATGGCCATGTGCCAACAAAGATTAGCCCTATAAAAGGCAATGCTTTATTAATGAAAATACTAATTGAAAATGCTTTTAGAAAATATAATCCTTAAAAATGGAGTGTTTTATGAAATACGATAGAATAATAATTGGCGCTGGGCTTTACGGCTTATATAGTGCTGTATACTGCGCAAAAAAAGGGGACAAGGTGCTCGTTTTAGAGATGGACGATGCTCCATTTAAAAGAGCCACTTATATAAATCAAGCAAGGGTGCATATGGGATACCACTACCCAAGAAGTATATCAACTGCCCTAAAAAGCAAAAATAACTTTGATAGATTTTGCATAGATTACCCTGAAAGTGTAAAAGATGATTTTACAAAAATATATGCAACAAGTAAAAACTTTTCGTGGACAAATAAAGAGCAGTTTGAAAAATTTTGCAGTGATAGCGGAATACTGTGCGAGACGATAAGTAATGATAAATACTTTAAAGAAGATATGTGCGATGGAACTTTTATAACAAAAGAATACACATACGACGGACAAATTTTAAGGGATTTACTTATAAAAGAAGTGGAAGAGTATAAAGAGCATATCACAATTTTATATAATACTCATATCACAGCTATTAATAAAGAGGATAAAGTTTATAAAATTTCATTAAAAGATGAAAGAGAATTTGAAAGTAAGTTTGTTTTAAATAGCACATATGCCGCTGTTAATCAAATTAATACTCTTGCAGGGTTTGAAACATTTCCTATTAAGTATGAGCTGTGTGAGCTTATTATTTGCAAAGCTGATGAGAAATTAAAAGACGTTGGGATAACAGTTATGGACGGGCCGTTTTTTTCAATTATGCCGTTTGGCAGAACAGGCCTTCATTCACTAACAAGCGTTACATTTACACCGCACATAACCTCTTTTGATAAACTGCCAACTTTTGAATGCCAAAAAGGTAATGAAGACTACTGCTCCCCACAAAGACTTGGAAACTGCAACGATTGCAAAAATAAGCCAGAATCTGCATGGGGATATATGTCGCAGCTAGCTAGAAAATATTTAAAAGAAGAGTATAAATTTGAGCACGTAGACACTTTATATTCAATGAAGCCAATACTTAGAATGAGCGAAATAGACGACTCAAGGCCAACACTTGTAAGGCAGTTTTCAAAAAATCCAAGCTTTGTAAGTGTGTTATCCGGAAAAATAAATACTGTGTATGATTTGCAGGAGGTTTTAGATGCAAATGATGAATAAAGAAAAAAACTTTGTGTCCGCCGTTGTGTATTTACATAATGAAGAGGAAAGAATAATAGAGTTTTTATCAAAAGTAAATTCTGTTTTAAATGAAAAGTTTTCAACATATGAAATTATCTGTGTTAATGATAAATCAAATGATGCAACTCAAAATTTAATTGAAGAATTTTGCGAAAAAGAAAAAGTGAAAAGCCTTTCTGTTTTAAACACTAGCTTTTTTCAAGGAAGAGAAAATGCAATGGTGGCAGGGGTTGATTTAGCAGTTGGCGACTTTGTGTTTGAATTCGAGAGCGCCGGAGTTGACTATGATGAAAATTTAATATTAGATGTTTACTATAAAAGCCTTGAGGGGAATGATATAGTTTTTGCGGCTAATGATGATGCTGGAAGTTTTTCAACAAAAATGTTTTATAGTTTATTTAATAAATTTTCAAATATGCAGTATAAAATAAAAACTCAAACTTTTTCTATTATTTCTCGTCGCGGAATAAATAGAGTGAAATCTATGGGAGTAAAAACTGTTTATAGAAAAGCTGTTTATGCTTCCTGTGGATTAAAAGTGAGCGAAGTAAAATACAAAAAAACTAAAACTATTAGTAGATACCAAGGCGAAAAATCACAAAAGCAAGAACTTGCTATAAATTCATTAATTTTATTTACGAATATCGGATATAAAGTGAGTATGACACTCAGCCTTTTAATGGCATTTATTTTAACATTAACTGGTATATACACTGTTTTTACCTACCTTATAATACAAACACAAGAAGGCTGGACAACAACGATGCTCCTTACTTCATTTGGGTTTTTAGGGCTGTTTTTAATCCTTTCGATAATCACAAAATATCTCGATTTAATATTAAATTTAGTGTTTACTAAAAAGCAATACACCATTGAAAGTATAAAAAAAATAACTAAATAGAATAAAATAAGAACTTTTATACAAAACTCTAAAAGAGGTGAGGGGATGTATAAAAGTTCTTTATATTTAAAAGTAGTTTATTTTTCATTAATTATACTAATAGGAATAATATGTTATATATATTCTAAAAGTATAATTTATTTTCTATTGTCTGTATCGTTTGCTTTTTGGCTTGTATACTACCTAAAAAATCTAGAATACAGTGTTAAAAATAATAAGTTAATTAAAAAAACAGGCAGAATTTTAAAGATAGAAAAGCGATTAAAAATGGATAAAATTATTAGTTTTACTCATTATAATTTAAAAATAATAAGGCTGAATGTTTTAATCATTAAACATTTAGAAGGCAAAATGTTGATAACTTTTTTAGATGAATATGATATAAGAGATATAATAAAAAATATATAAAAGAGAAAACTTTATATAAATTAAAGGAATGGCGAAAGCCATTCCTTTGTCTTTTAAAGTTTATATATAAAAAAATTTACATACCTTTTGATTTATCATGGCAAGCTCTCATTGCATTTAAAATAGCAGAGCGCATACCGCTGTCTTCTAAAACTTTAACGGCTTCTATTGTAGTGCCGCCTGGAGAGCAAACATTGTCTTTTAAAACTGCCGGATGTTCACCCGTTTCTAAAACCATTTTCGCCGCCCCTAAAACTGATTGAGCACTAAATTTATATGCGGATTGCCTATTCATTCCTAAAAGAACAGCTCCGTCTGCCATAGCTTCTATAAACATATAAACGTAAGCCGGGCTACTTCCAGAAACAGCCGCTACAGCATCAAATAAATTCTCAGTTATAACCTCAGACTTAGAAAATCCTTCTAAAATATTGATAACAGCATTAAATTCTTCATCACTAACATTTTCATTTTTGCAAACAGCAGTCATCCCCTCAAGTGCCATAGCAGGAGTGTTTGGCATTGTTCTAATAATTTTAGCCCCTTTATAAACCCAGCTTTCTAATAAATCAAGCGTTTTTCCTGGTGCAATAGAAACAATTATTTTATCTTTATCTAAAAAAGGAGAAATCTCCTTTAAAACCATTTCATAAATATTTGGCTTTACAGCAACAAATATAACATCAGAATTTTTAACTACTTCTTTATTATCTAAAGAAATATTCACTTTATATTCTTCATTTAAATTTTTTAATGCAGGCATAGAGATATTTGATACATAAATATTGCTTGCTTCCACTTTTTTTGATGAGATAATTCCAGAAATCATAGCAGTAGCCATATTTCCAGCACCTATAAATCCAATTTTCATTTTAAAAATCTCCTTAATATAAATAAATATTTGTACTTTTTTATTATACCATATGAAAAGGGAATGTCAATAATTGACAAAGGTCAATTTATATGGTAGAGTAACTATAAAATATATATTAACTTAAAATATAAAAGTTAAAATAATGAGAGGTGTATTATAGTTATGAAGTATGAAAAGAAAATAGAAAAAGATGTTTTATGTCCGCTAGAAAATGGGCTTGAAATCTTTGGAGGCAAATGGAAATCTAGAATAATATGCGTTTTATCAGCTAAAGATTTTATGAGGTATAATCAAATAAAAAAAGAATTATCTAATATAACAGATGCAGTTTTAGCCTCAATGCTAAAAGATTTAATTAAAGATGAGATAATTGATAGAAAGCAGTATAATGAAATTCCCCCAAGAGTGGAATATTCACTAACACAAAAAGGGAAATCCGTTCTTCCAATACTTCAAAGTATCTGCAAATGGTCGCAAGAAAATGTAAACTCACAAGAAGATAAAAAATTGCCACCTTGTAAAAACTGCAGTTATTAATTAAATAGATGTGTGATTAAATTACTATACAAATTCATATTTATAGTATATACTATAAATAAGTTAGAGATAACTAACTTAAAATCAAAGATATTAATTTGAGAAATAATGCTCAAATTAAGGGAGGTATTTTAATGGCAGAAAACAATATTTTATTAGCATTTTTATTAACAGCGATAGCAGGCTTATCAACAGGTATTGGTAGCTTGATGGTTATTTTTACAAAAAGAACAAATAAAAGATTTTTAGCTTTTTCACTAGGGCTTTCAGCTGGTGTTATGATTTATGTTTCATTTGTTGAAATTTTAAGTAAGGCTAATGAATCTTTAATAGGATTATATGGAGAAAAATTAGGTAGTGTTTATGCAGTGGTAGGATTTTTTGCGGGCATACTAATTATTTTTATAATAGATAAATTTTTGCCAGAAATGGGCAATCCTCACGAAGCGCACACCGTAGAAGAGATGGATGGCGAAGATAAAGAACATAAAGAAAATTTAATGAGAATGGGAGTTTTTACAGCTCTTGCGATAGCAATTCATAATTTTCCAGAAGGAATAGCCACATTTATTTCAGCCCTTGAAGATCCAAAAACAGGTATAGCGATAACAGCGGCTGTTGCAATTCATAATATTCCAGAGGGCATAGCTGTTGCGGTTCCAATATTTTATGCAACAAATGATAGGAAAAAAGCCTTTACATATTCTTTTTTATCAGGCTTATCAGAGCCAATAGGCGCTATTATAGGCTATTTTTTAATAGTGAGATTTATAGGGGATTCAGCCTTTGGATTTATATTTGCCGCCGTTGCAGGGATAATGGTTTATATAAGTCTTGATGAATTACTCCCAGCGGCTAGAGAATATGGCGAGCACCATATTTCAATGCTAGGCCTTGTTATGGGTATGGGAATAATGGCGCTGAGTTTAATTATGTTTATTTAAAAAAATGATTAATTATTAACTAATAAATTTATTAGTTACTAATTAATTAGCTAATATATTTACAAATCATAGCTGTTTTGATAAAATAGCTATAGAGTTTAATTAATTTATAAATAAAGGAGATACAAATGAAAGTAATCGTAATAGGTAGTAGCTACTGCCAAGACACACTATATGCTTTAATGAAATTAAAAGATGCAGGGGCAAAAACAGAGTTTCGCAATATTTCAACAAACTTTATGCACCTAAAAGAATTTTGCTTTTTAAGAGAAAAACATCCACTTTATGTAAAAATTAAAGAAAATGATATGGTTGGGATGCCATTTATGAGAATGGAAGATGGCACAGAAACACTAGATTTCAATGAAGTTATAGCTAAATTAAAATAGAATTAAATAGGAGAAATAAAAATGATAGTAGCAAGAAAAAAAGATGATAAATACACAACAGAAATTACCCTAGCTGATAATATAAGATCAGTTTATGCAGGACAGCCAGCAGATTTAGGTGGCCTTGGAACAGATTTTCGTCCAGGTCAATTAGTTTTAGCAGGTCTTAGCGCTTGCATTAGCATCACTATAAGACAATGGCTAGATAATGATAAAGTAGCATATGAAGATGTTATAGTGTCTACTGGTATGGACAATTCTGTAAAAGGAAAAACAACATTCACTGTTGATATAGATATTGTTTCAGATATAGATAATGCAAAAAAGGAAGAATACAAAGAAAGAGTGAAATCTTGCCCAGTTTGCAATATTTTAGCTAACGAAAAAGAATTTATATATAAATAATATGCATTAAAAAAGATGGCTTAAAAAGCCATCTTTTTTAAATTTAAAATATAATAGATAATAATAAATTTAATAGTATATAGTAAACTTATTATTATCTAATAAATTTATTAATATATTGTTTTAGGTAGGTTAATTTTGTATACTTAGCTTGTAAACAAAATTAATCAATTTTTATGGAGGATTTACCTATGAAAGCTTACCTACAAATAACAATGACTATTAACAATGAAAACCGTCCAGCGGCTGTTAAAATCTACACAGATTATAAAGGTCCGTTTCTATCAGAAATAAAAGGCGCAGTTTCAAAAGATTTACTTGTTCGCGATGAAGATGTACAAGTGCTACACGGATTTAACACAGTGGAAGATGCAAAAAACTATCTTGAAACAGATATGTTTAATCAAGACGTTGTTGTTGGACTAAAACCACTATGGGCAAAAGATCCAGAAGTGAAAATTTATACAATAGCTTAATTATTCTTAATTAATAATAATATGCATTAAAAAAGATGGCTTTATAAGCCATCTTTTTTATTTTGCTAATTTCCAAAGTTGTGTAAGAGTTGGAAATGCTGTATTTTTTGCGATTATCATAATTTTATCATCGATTTCTATTGTAGTAGTACCACGAGGAACTATCATATCTTCATCCCTTTGAATAGAAACAACAACAACATCCTCAGGAACTGGCATCGCTGCAAGAGTAAGGCCTGCAAAAGGGAAGTTGTTTGGGATAATAACCTCTGTTAGAGAGGTTGTTCCAGCATCAAGACTCATAACCTGGCGGATTTGCTCTGTTTCAGCCTCTCTTCCTAAAATGCTTGCAATATTATCTGTAGTTGATACCACTATATCAACTCCAAGAGTTTTCATAACGTCTTTATTTTTAGGATTGTTAACCCTTGCTATAGTTCTTTTAGCATTAAAAACAATTTTAGCTAACTGACAAGCAACTAGGTTGTTTTCATCAAGCCCTGTTACTGCGATAACACCGTAAGTGTTATCAATATTTGCAAGAGATAAAATATCAAGGTTTGTTCCATCTCCGTGAATTACTTTAATTTCTAAAGAATTTGCAATTTTTTTGCAAAGAGCTTTATCACTTTCTATAACAATAGGCTCGTGCCCTGCAACAAGCAAGGTTTTAGCTAGGTGAAATCCTATTTTACCGCCACCAACAACGCATACTTTCATATATATTATTCCTTTCGTAATTTAAAAATCTATTTTAAATTAATGCTAATTATCAATTTCACATAAAATTAAGCTTTCGCCTTCTTCTAAAATAACATCCTCTTTGTAAAAAGACATTTTTTCTTTTTTATCTAAAATAGCAAATAGTCTCATATTCTCATCCTCGCGAACAATTTTAGAAGCGTATTTGCCTGCCATATCTTTTGTTACAGGAACTTTTTTAAAGGTGGTTGTGCCTTGTCCAAATTGAAGTGCCATAGGCTCAATATCCGCTTTTAAATAAGACATAACACTGTCTACGGTAATTGAAGTAGGGCAAAGAGTTGGAATAGAGAAGTTTTCTGAAAAAACATCTTTTCTGGCAGGATCATAAACTCTGCAAAGTACCTTAGGCACTTTAAATATATTTTGGGCTATCTGGCTTACCATTAAATTAACATTATCATTACTTGTAACAGCTGCAACGGCATCGCAATTTTCAATACCAGCACTTTTTAAAACATCTATATCAATAGCAACTCCAGAAATTCTGTGTCCTGAAAAATTTTCAAGTAAAGAAAGATTTTCTTCATGTTCATCAATAATAGAAACTTCATCGCCATCATTTTCAAGGCGTTGTGCAAGATAAGTGCCAACTTTTCCAGCACCAACTATTAGTATATTCATTTTATATATCACCTTTCTAGTGTAAAATTTATTTAAATATAAAAAAATAAAATTTCTTTATCAAAAAGATTATACAATAAAGAGTTTTTTTTTACAAGGGGGATATACTCTCTATATATTATATATACATTATATAAAACAAGGAAAAACAGGGTAAAAAATGGTAATATGGAAATATTTAAAAAAAAATAATTTTTTTTCTAAAAAAGTGTTGACAAAGAGGGAATGTGGTGGTATACTAATCTAGCTGACCAAGA
>CAYJEK010000050.1:0-14703 GCA_964369205.1 uncultured Oscillospiraceae bacterium
ACGGCATGAAAACAGTTGAAGTGTATGTAAAAGGCCCAGGTCAAGGTAGAGAATCTGCAATTAGAGCTCTACAAGCGGCTGGCTTAGAGGTAAATATGATCAAGGACGTTACCCCTATACCACACAACGGTTGCCGTCCACCAAAAAGAAGACGCATATAAGGAGGAAGAACAATGGCAAGATATACAGGCGCAGTGTGCCGTCAATGCCGTAGAGAAGGTGCAAAACTTTTTCTTAAAGGCGAACGTTGTTACTCAGACAAATGTGCTTTAGTTAGAAGAAATTTTGCTCCAGGCCAACACGGTCAAGCGAGAAAAAAATCTTCTGAATATGGCATTCAGTTAAGAGCTAAACAAAAAGCAAAAAGATACTATGGCGTATTAGAAAGCCAATTTGCAAAATATTTCGATATGGCTACACATAGAACAGGTATGGCAGGCGAAAATCTGCTTAAGATCCTTGAAAGCAGACTGGACAATGTTGTTTACACAGCAGGCTTTGGTATGAGTCGTGCTCAAGCAAGACAACTTGTTTTACACCGTCATTTCACAGTTAATGGTCAAAGAGTAAATATTGCATCATACCTAGTTAAGCCAGGCGATGTTATAGAAGTTCATGGCACAGCTTGTGATAAAGTGAAGGAAAATGTTGAACTAAATGCTTCAAGACCAGTGCCAATGTGGTTAAGTTTTGACAAAGACGCTATGAAAGCTACAATGAATCGTTTACCTGAAAGAAACGAAATTGCACTTGAAGTAGAAGAACAACTAATAGTTGAGCTTTACTCAAAATAACCCACCCCCAGCATCGGGAATGCATAAGTTTAGCAGCCTTAGTTGTAATTTAGGAGGGTTTAAAAATGATAGAAATCGAAAAACCAAAAATAGAAACAGCAGTAGTATCAGAAGATGGTCATTATGGCAAATTCGTTGTGGAGCCACTTGAAAGAGGCTTTGGAACTACACTAGGAAATTCTCTAAGAAGAATCCTTCTTTCTTCATTGCCAGGTGTTGCAGTAACAAATATTAAAATTGATGGCGTTTTACATGAGTTCACTTATGTAAACGGCATCAAGGAAGATGTAACTGAAATAGTTTTAAATGTTAAAGGTATAACAGCAAAATTATTTAGTGAGGAAGCAAAAACAGTTAGAATAAACGCTACTGGCCCTTGCGTGGTTACAGCTGCATCAATAGAAGCAGACTCAGATATCGAAATCCTAAATCCAGATTGGCATATAGCAACTTTAAGTGAAGGAGCTAGCCTGATTATGGAACTGACATTCGATAGAGGTAGAGGATATATACCTGTTGATAAATCTAAAAAATCACAAGAATATGCAACACTAGGTGTATTACCAGTAGATAGTATTTTCACACCAGTTTTAAAAGTGAACTACTCTGTTGAAAACACTCGTGTTGGACAGATAACTGACTATGATAAACTAACAGTAGAAGTTTGGACAAATGGTGTTATTAATGCAAATGAAGCAATGAGCATCGGTGCAAGAATTCTTATCGAACATTTAAATCTGTTCGTTGGTTTATCAAACGACGTTGAACTTCCTAAAATGGTTGAAAAAGACGAAACTACACAAGAGAAAACATTAGAAATGACTATTGAAGATCTTGATTTATCAGTACGTTCATTCAACTGTTTAAAACGCGCAGGTATTCACACAGTGGAAGATCTTGTGAATAAAACTGAAAGCGAAATGATGAAAGTTAGAAACTTAGGAAGAAAAAGCTTTGAAGAAGTTATGCATAAATTAGCTTCTCTAGGCTACAAATTTCCAAAAGAAGAAGAATAGTCCATAAAGTAAAGGAGTGACTCAAATGCCAGGTAAAAGAAAGTTAGGCAGAACCAGTGACCACCGCAGAGCTATGATGAGAGCTATGGTGACATATTTACTAGAAAACGGTAAAATCGAAACCACAGTTACAAGAGCAAAAGAAGTTAGATCGGTGGCTGAAAAAATGATTACACTCGGCAAAACAGATACACTACACGTTAGACGTCAAGTGTATGGTTACATCACAAAACAAGATGTAGCTAAAAAAGTTTTTGACGAAATTTCTCCAAACTACGCAGACCGTAATGGTGGTTACACAAGAATCATCAAAACTGGTCCTCGTCGTGGTGACGCAGCAGAAATGGCAATCATTGAATTGGTTTAAGCAATAGCATATTATAAAATAGAAAAGCTTCCCTTTAATAGGGAAGCTTTTTTACGTGTAAAAATTTGCAATAGTATTAGTTTTAAGATATAATTTAAAGCAGTAAAGTTTAAAAAAATGTAAAACTCAAAGAAAAGGAAAAAATAGAATGTTATTATCATTATCGTTAATATTAATTTTGGGAGTTTTGTTTGGATATATTTTTAAAGCTATTAGACTTCCATCTTTAATAGGTATGATAATTGCTGGAATAATTTTAGGGCCATCAGTTTTAAATTTGTTAGATGAAAAGATTTTATTAATATCAGCTGATTTAAGGCAGATAGCATTAATTATTATTTTGATTAGAGCAGGGGTGAATTTAGATTTTGAGCAATTAAAAAAATCTGGGAAAACTGTTTTTTTTATTTGTTTTATTCCAGCTATTATAGAAATATCTGCCACAACTTTAATAGCCCCATTATTATTTGATATCTCTTTTATTGAAGCGGCTCTTTTAGGAAGTGTAATAGCGGCAGTATCACCAGCTGTTATCGTTCCTAAAATGCTAGGGCTAATAGAAGAAGGGTATTCAAAAGATAAAGGGATACCGCAAATGATTATGATAGGTGCATCTGTGGATGATGTTTTTGTTATAGTTTTATTTAGTATATTTTCAAGTTTTGCACTAACAGGAAGTGCTAATTTAACAGATGTTTTTAAAGCTCCAATATCAATAATTCTAGGAGTATTTTTAGGTATAGCTATAGGATATTTATTAAATTTATTTTTTTTAAAAATTCATATAAGAGATACAACAAAAGTTATTATAATTCTTTCAGCGGCATTTTTATTAATATCACTAGAAGATTTATTAGAAAATTATATTTCATTTTCAGCACTATTAGCCGTTATGGTAATAGGGGCGGTTATATCAATTAAAAATAATGCTCTAGCCAAAAGACTATCATTAAAATTTTCAAAACTCTGGGTGGGCTTTGAAATTCTATTATTTGTTTTAGTTGGAGCGAGTGTTAATATTGAGTATCTAGAGTTTGCAGGAATGCTTGGAATTATTTTAATAGTAGTTGTTTCAATATTAAGAATGATAGGAGTTTATATTAGCTGTATCGGCTCTGATTTAAATAAAAAAGAAAGATTATTTTGCTCTGTTTCATATCTTCCAAAAGCTACAGTTCAAGCAGCTATTGGCTCTCTTCCCTTAGCAATGGGAATAGCTAGCGGTGAATTAATCCTTACTATATCAGTGCTTTCTATATTAATAACAGCACCTGTTGGTGCAA
This sequence comes from uncultured Oscillospiraceae bacterium, assembly GCA_964369205.1. Lineage (GTDB taxonomy): Bacteria > Bacillota > Clostridia > Oscillospirales > Ruminococcaceae > RGIG3102. The sequence continues at coordinate 3,461 of CAYJEK010000050.1, forward strand.
TACTTATAGATGTATTGCACAAAAAATGCTTAAAGAAGTAGAAAAATACAGATTTTTACACAAAAAATACCGATTTTTGCCTTGAAAAGATATTTTTTTAATGATATAATACCTCCTGATAGTTAAATAACTAACTATCTTACAAACAATTCGGAGGACAAAATGAGAAAAATTATTTCACTAATGCTAATTGCAGCATTATCACTTTCTTTAGCAGCTTGTTCAAGCGCTACAGAAGAAACAACAGAAGAGACAACTCAGACAGAGGCAGTTGTTGAAACATTTACTACAGAATACGAAATGAAAGGCACTACATCAAGTGGTAAGCCTAAAAATGATACATTCATTTTTAATGGTACAACAACAGATGGTATAATAACAGAATTAGAATTCGATGTTATTCGTAATAAAGGTACAGAAGGCGAATATTCAAAAACTGATATTATGGGCTACTTAATGAACATTTCAGATGCAACTATTGAAGATGTTGATGGAACTTTAACATTAACAAAACTTTCAGCTTATGGATATGATCCAGCTTATGCTGAGGGTGCAGCTGCACAATTTATGGTGTCAGCTACTGCAAGTGAGTTAACAGATGAATTAACTTTTGCTGATTTAACATTTGTTAATGATGCAACAGGCGGAACAGATGAAGTGGCTATGGATAAAGCTTTAATCGCTTACAATGCTCTTGCACAAGAAGCAGGCGCAGAAGGAATTACAGAAGAAACTTTAGTTAAAGATTTAGTAGCACTACATGGCTTATATGTAGATGGTGCTTATGTAGCTGGTACAAACAGAGTATCATTTAATGGTATTGCTGGTGGTAGAAGTTATGGCGAACAAATCCAAGCTATCGAAGATCACATTTTAGCTAGCAGCATGACATTAGAAGATGTTTATGAAATGTTTAAAACAGTAAACCAAGCTGATGAAGAAATCGCTTCAAGAGATGCTATCGCTGGCGCAACAATTACTTTCGTTGGAGATTTCCAAAGAATGGCATATGTTGCAATTCACGGTGAAATCTTTGAAGGTGTAACAACACATACAGAAAATGAAGATGGCACAATAACAGCTGAAGTTGTAACTCAAGGTTTTGGTGGAGAAATCGAAACAAAAGTAACTTTTGATGCTGATAAAGTAATAACAATGATTGAAGTGAGAGATCACACAGAAACAGAAGGTTACGGCGCTGATATATTAGTTGATGGTTCAGATTACCTAGCTTCTTTAGTTGCTAATGGTGCAGAAACTGAAATCGTAGCTGGCGCAACGGTTACATCAAATGCTTTAACAAAAGCAGTAACACTTGCAACAGAATATGTAAATGCATTATAATAATAAATTTGAAATGACTTATCTTAAAAGATAAGTCATTTTTTTATCACTAATTCAACATTTTGAGAGTGTAGACTATGGATATAATACAATAAAAAGGAGAGTCTCTAATGAAAATTTTATATAAGAATGCAAATATAATAACAGTGGATAACGAAAAAATAGTTGATTGTATGGCCACTGATAATGAAAAGATTAGCTTTATTGGAAATTTTAGTGATTTAAATAATATAGAAGGATATGATGAAATAGTTGATTTAGATAATAAAACTATACTTCCAGCTTTTATTGATGCTCACTCGCATATGCCATCTTTTGCAAAACTTCTGGCTGTGGCAGATTTAAATTCAGCTAAAAATTTTAATGATATAATTAACATTTTAAATGAATTTAAAAATAGAAATGATTTAGATGATAATGAATTAATAGTTGGATTTGGATATGATAATAATTTTTTAGAAGAAAAAGAGCATCCTAGCATAAAAGAATTAGATGAAATTAAAAATCCTGTTTTAATTTCGCATAAGTCTGGCCATATGGGAGTTTTAAATTCAAAAGGGTTACAAATGTTTAAAATAGATAAAAACACACCGTCGCCAGAAGGTGGACTGATTAAAAAAGATGAAGATAATAATCCAACAGGATATTTAGAAGAAACTGCATTTATGCAAATAGCTTTTAAATTATCTTCACCAGAAGATGAAAAATTGTTTAGATATATAAATAAAGCACAAGAGATATATGCAGGCTTTGGAATTGTTTTAAATCAAGATGGAGCAGTTAAAAAAGAAGATTTTGCTATTTTAGAAAAATATGTTGAAAATAAATCTTTGTATTTAGACACTGTTGCCTATATAGATATAACTGAAAACAAACAATTACTTGATAGAGAATATGAAAATTATAAAGAATATAAAAATAATTTTAGAATAGGCGGATATAAGTTGTTTTTAGATGGCTCTCCTCAAGGGCGAACTGCTTGGATGAGAGAAAGCTATATAGATGATGAGAATTATTTTGGGTATCCAATATTTTCAGACGAAAAGGTGTTAGAATTTTTTAAATATGCTATTGATGAAAATATACAAATACTAGTGCATTGTAATGGAGATGCTGCATGCGAGCAGATGATTAGATGCTATGAAAAAGCACTAGATAAAAAAGAGAGTAAAATACGTCCTGTTATGATTCATGCACAGCTTCTAGCAAAAGATCAACTAAAGGATGTTAAAAAATTAAATATAATAACTAGCTTTTTTGTGGCACACACAAAATACTGGGCAGATATTCATATAAAAAACTTTGGAAGAGAAAGGGCAGATAATATCTCTTTAGTAAATTCTGCTATAAAAAAAGGTATTATGTATACACTTCATCAAGATTCACCCGTTATAATGCCAAATATGCTAGAGACTATAAAAGCCGCCGCTACAAGAATTAGCATTAATGGAACACAGCTTAATAAAGATGAGTGTATTTCAGTGTATGAAGCTATTAAAGGTGTTACAATAAATGCGGCTTATCAGTATTTTGAAGAGGATAAAAGAGGAAACTTAATAAAAGGTAAGAAAGCTGATTTTATTATTTTAGATAAAAATCCTTTAGAAGTAAAAAAAGAAGATATTGATAAAATTAATATTTTAAAAACTTATAAAAATGGAAAAGTTGTATTTTCAAAATAAATAAAATTTAAAAGAGTATCCTTTTAAAAAAGGATACTCTTTATTTTTTGGTACCGGCGGTCGGCCTCGAACCGACACGATATTTCTACCACGGGATTTTGAGTCCCGCACGTCTGCCAATTCCATCACGCCGGCAAAAAGCTATTAATATAGCTTTTTTATTATATACCATATATTAAAAAAAATCAATGCCTTTAATTGACATTTACTAATTAATATAATATAGTGTATATAGAATTATAAATATTATAAATAGAAAAGGAGAGGCAGTATGGAATTGAAAATTGATACATCAAAAATAAGAATTATAACAAATAGAATTCTTTTAAGAGGATTTATGCAAAGTGATTTAGATGATTTTTATGAGTATGCAAAAATTGAAGGTGTTGGAGAGATGGCAGGCTGGCCTTATCATAAATCAATAGAAGAATCTCAAATAATATTAGATAATTTTATTAATAATAAAAATGTTTTGGCTGTAGTAGATAAAAAAAGTAATAAAGTTATCGGATCGTTTGGGTTTAATAATTCTTGGGCAAATAATGATGAAAAATTTAAAGATTTAATGAGTGTTGATATAGGGTATGTATTATCAAAAGATTATTGGGGCAAAGGCTTAATGAGCGAAATCGTAAGTGAAGTTTTAAATTACTTATTTAAAAACTATGATTTAGATATTATCACTTGTAGCCATTTTAAGGAAAATACTCGTTCAAAAAGAGTTATTGAAAAATCAGGATTTACATACTATAAAGATTCAAAACATTACTCAAAACTATTAAATAAAGAACTTGAAAGCTTAAATTATATATTATTAAAAGATGCTAATTTTTAGCATCTTTTATTTTTTTTGAAAACTTAATAAATTTAAAGTTTATTTAAGGTTTCTAGTTTATAGTATATTCATAACAAAAAACAATACAGATATATTGAAGGAGAAATCAAAATGTTAAAAAAAGTTTTTCAAAATAAAAAAACACTTATAATAACAGCAGTTATTGGAGTAGTTGCAGTAGGCGGGTTTATTTCAATACAAGGCTCTGCTAGCACAGCTTCTCAAAATGATGCAGAGCAAGTTTACTTAAGAACACAAACTCTATCAAGGGAAGTGTTAGAAGAAACAGTTACAGGAACAGGAACAGTTTCAGCTAATGAATCAGCATCCATTTACACAACTGTTAGTAATGCTAAAATATCAGATATACTAGTTTCCACTAGTGAGTATGTAACTGAGGGTGAAACAATGTTCACTCTTGATATGACAAGTTTAAATGAAGATATAGCGGAAAAAGAAGAAGATATAGCAGAAAGAACTGCTACACTTCAAAGCACATTTAATGATGCAAAAGAAGATGCTGGAGAAGCTTGGGGTGTTGTTTATAATTCAGGTGGAACAAAAGAAATTTATGATAATGCTTTAAGTGATTTTAATAGAATTAAAGATGCAATAAGCTATCTTCAAACAGCTTACGATGCTTCTTTTAAAGTAAATGAAGATGCTACAATAGCTGTGAATAATGCAAATAGTGCACTACAATCATTTATTAATACAATGCCAACTATTACAGTAATATCAGAGCCAACAGATAACACATTAGATAATTACGATGAACTATTAGCAGAATATGAAAATTATATCAATGTTTTAGAGCCTCAATATCAAACAGATATAGCAAATTATAATTCTCAGCTTGCAGTTTACCAAAAAGCTTTAGATGATGCAAAAGCAGCACAAGCAATAACACTTGCTGATTTACTAGAAAAAGAAACAGCTTTAAAAGATGAGAAAACAGCTTTAAACTATAGTAGTTATGAAACAGCATATAATAATGCAAAACAAACATACGATTCAACACTTGCAAGCTTTAATACTTTATTAGATAAGCAAATAGTAGCAGATGATGCTATGTATGATGATACTACACTAAAAAGTTATAATGATCAATTAGAGGATTTATATAGCCAAAGAGAAGATTATTATATAAAAGCTGAAATTTCAGGGCAAGTTACAGAAATTAATACAGAAGTAGGAAGTGTTGTAGGGCCAAGTGCTTCTCTTGCAAAGATTCAAGCAACTGATACATTAGAAATAGATATCTCTATCCCAGAAAGCGAAATTAATAAAGTTGAAGTAGGTCAAAGTGCAACTATTACAACAGATGCATTCGAGGAAACTTTAGAAGGTGTTGTAGTAGAAATTTCTTCAACAGCAACAAATGAAGGGTATGGCTCTACTTCAAGTAGTTTTACAGTTACAATAGATGTTAAAAATGAAATATCAGGCTTACTAGTTGGTATGAATGCACAAGCAGATATTATAGTAGCATCACAAGAATCAGAATTTATAGTTCCACTAAGTGCCATTGAAACAGAAGGCAACGTTTCATCAATTTATATTCAAACAGGTGATGAATTAATAGAGGAAAACTTTACTAAAATAGAAGTTGAAGTTTTAGAAAATGATGGGTACTACACTCAAATTAAATCAAGTGAATTAACTGAAGGTATGAAAGTGGTTACAACTTTAAATGCTGAAACTACAACTTTAGAAACAACTGAAGAAGAAATGTCTATAATGATGCCAGGAATAGGCGGTGGCGGCGGCCAAACTTCAGGAGGCGGAACAGCACCTGGCGGCACTACTGGCGGTGGCCCAAGAGGGTAATACTAAAAAATAATAAGAAAGGAATACCCGAAAATTATGGCAAAAGTAATAGATTTAAAAGGAATAACAAAAAGCTATTTTATAGGAAAACCAAATGAACTTGAAGTTTTACATGGAATAGATTTAGAAATAAATGAAGGTGAATTCGTTGCAATTGTGGGCGAATCGGGCTCTGGAAAAAGTACACTTATGAATATTATAGGTGTACTAGATCAGCCAACAAAAGGCGAATATTTTTTAGATGATACAAATATCAAAGATTTTTCAGAAAATGAAAAAGCGGCAATTAGAAATAAGAAAATTGGATTTGTTTTTCAAAACTTTAATTTAATAAATCGTTCTAACGTTTTAAAAAATGTAGAACTTCCAATGCTTTATTCAAAAATGCCTGCAAAAGATAGAAAAGCTAAAGCAAAAGAGCTTTTAGAAAAAGTTAAAATGGGAGATAGGCTAGACCATCTGCCAGCAGAACTTTCAGGCGGACAAAAACAAAGGGTTTCTATAGCAAGAGCGCTAGGGAATAGTCCATCAATGATACTTGCAGATGAGCCAACAGGGGCGCTAGATTCAGAAACATCACAACAAGTTATGGAAATATTCCACTCTCTTCATAAAGAAGAAAATACTACTATAATTTTAATTACTCATAGTAAAGATGTTGCAAGTCAGTGCCAAAGGATAGTAACAATTAAAGATGGAAATATAATTTCTGATGAAGTGAATAATAGTTATAACAAATAATTAATTATAAAATTAATATATGAAAGGAAAAAAAGTAGATTATGCTAGATAATATAAATCTTGCCCTTGCTTCTTTAAAAGCAAATAAAATGCGCTCACTTTTAACTATGCTTGGCATTATCATTGGTATATCTTCTGTTATAGCTATTTTAACGGTGGGTGATGCAATGACCTCTTCTGTTAATGATGTTATGGAGGATATTTCGGCGAATAGCCTAACTATATCAGTGGTGGCAAAAGATGAAGACACTGGTAGTGAATATATTTTTACAAACGAGACTATTGAGGATGATGATTACATATCAAATGATATGGTAAATGAATTTAGCCAAAGTTTTAGTGAAGAGGTAGCTTATGTTTCACTAAGTGAAACTGTTCAAAATTTAACTACTGAAAATGGAAGTGATGTTTTAAATTTATCTACAACTGGGATAAATTATGATTATCAAAACAGCCCTACTTATACAATAACAAAAGGTAGTGGTATAACACAGTATGATATAGATAACGAATCAAATGTTATAGTTATAGAAGAAGATTTAGCCACAGAAATGTTTGGTGCAAAAGATCCAATAGGCGAAAAAATTAAAGTTTATTCAAATAATATAATTGAATATTTTTATGTAGTAGGAGTTAGCGAAAGTAGCTCGTCATCAGATATGATGTCTGGATTTTCAAGAGTTGTTTCTTATGATGTTTACATTCCTATAACAACTGCAAAAAATATAGCAAACACTCAAGATGGCTACTCAAGTATTTCAGCAGCTTTTAATGAAGGTGTAGATTTAGATGCAATGCAAGGGTATACACAAACATATTTTAATAGCTATTATGAATATAATCCATCTTATACAGCTGAAGTTTCAGATCCATCAAGTATGTTTGAAAGTATGACGGATATGCTAGGAACAATTCAGCTTGCAATAGCTGCAATAGCTGCTATATCATTATTAGTTGGTGGTATAGGAGTTATGAACATAATGCTAGTTTCAATAACAGAGAGAACTAAAGAAATAGGAACTAGAAAAGCTCTAGGTGCTCCAAGAGGAGATATAATGATGCAATTTGTTACAGAGGCTGTTATTATATGTTTAATTGGTGGTCTAATAGGTGCAAGCCTTGGTTTAGGACTTGGAGTGGGAGCATCCACTATGCTAGGATTCCCTTCATGGCCAGATCCAACTGCAACTATAGGAGCTATAGTATTCTCAATGTGTATAGGATTATTCTTTGGATACTATCCAGCTTCAAAAGCTGCAAAACTTGATCCTATTGAGGCATTAAGATACGAATAATAGAATTTTAAATTAAATTATGATATAATGATTTTTAGTGATAAGACGAGTTTAGTTTTATAACTAAAAATTAAATAAGATAAAAAAATTAAAACAAGAATACCTAAGGAAAGGTTTGGTTAATATGAGAATTTTACTTTGCGAGGATGAAATAGAATTATCTAATGCATTAGTAGCACTTTTAAAACACAGCAAATATTCAGTTGATGCTGTTTACAATGGGGAAGATGCCCTTGATTATATAGAAGCTGGGAATTATGATGCTGTTATTTTAGATATTATGATGCCAAAACTTGATGGGATATCTGTTTTAAAAAGAGTGAGAGAAAAGGGCAATAATATTCCAATTATTATGCTAACTGCAAAAAGCGAAATAGACGATAAAGTTACAGGACTTGATTTTGGTGCAAACGATTATCTAACAAAGCCGTTTGAATTAAAAGAATTATTAGCTAGAATAAGAGCTATGACAAGGGATGTTAATGAGGGGACAACCTCTATCTTATCATTTGGGAATCTTACTTTAAATAGAGCAAGTTTTGAATTAAAATCTAGTAAAGGCGTTTTTAAACTTGCAAATAAAGAATTTCAAATGATGGAAATGCTTATGGTAAATCCAAAACATTTAATTACAACTGAAAGATTTATGGAAAAAATTTGGGGGTATGATAGCGATAGTGAAATAAGTGTTGTATGGGTGTATATCTCCTATCTTAGAAAAAAATTAGTAGCTTTAGATTCAGATGTTTTAATAAAAGTAACAAGGAACACAGGGTATTCTCTTGAGATGAAATCATAAAGAAAAAATAGAAAGGAACATTTATAATGGAAAAAAAATTAAGATTAAGGTTTGTTTTTATTTCAACTATGGCAACATTGATAGCTTTTATAATATTAATATCATTTGTTGATTTTGCCTCAAAAAGATTTATTGTTAATTTAACGGGAGTAGTAGCTGATATAGTAATTGAGAATGATGGAGAAATTCCAAAAGAATTTGATGCACCAAGAAGGCCAGGGCATCTAGCTCCATCAGGAGTATTTATGGAAGGTGAAGATTATGAGGAGTATTTAACAAATGAGATAAGATATACAACAAGATTTTTTACAGCAGAAATTAACCCAGATAATTCAATAAATACATCAAATTTTGATAATATTTCAAGTGAAAATATTGAAGTGGCAAATGAAATATTGCAAGCTGTTATAACTACTATTGATTTTACTAAGGCTGATGAAATTTTAGGATATGAGGGAGATTATGTTTACCGAGCTGTTAAAACAGAAGACGGTGCTAAAAAGATGGTCTTCATCGATTCACAAATGCAGCTTCAAATATCGGATATAATAACACATGTTTTAACGATTTTATGCTTTATTATATTAGTTTTAGTGTTTATTCTTTCTTGTGTTTTTTCGAAAAAAGCAGTTTCTCCAATAGTTGATGCTCAAAATAAGCAAAAAGAATTTATAACTAATGTAAGCCATGAATTAAAAACTCCACTTGCAATAATGAAAGCCAATACTGAAGTTATGGAAGTTATTGATGGTGAAAATGAGTGGACTAGTAGTAATCATAAGCAAATAGAAAGGCTTAATAAACTTGTGAGCTATCTTGTATCATTAACAAAATTTGAAGAAAAGAAAAATGAAAAGCTAAAACTTATGTTTTCTTTATCTGATTCAGTAGTGGAAATAGCACAAGAATTTAAAACAATCACAGAAAGCCAAAATAAAGAGATAATTTTGAATATTGAAAAAAACCTAAGTTATGCGGGTGACGAAGAGTCTATAAGGATGATGTTTTCAACATTATTTGAAAATGCTGTTAAATACTCAAAAGAAAACACAAGCATAAAAGTTTCCTTAGTAAAAAAAGCGAATAAAAATATTTTTATGATACAAAATGAGGCTGACAATTTAGAAATTGGAGATTACAGCAGATTATTTGAAAGATTCCACAGAGAAGATAAAGCAAGAAACTCAAACGCTAATAGCTTTGGAATAGGTCTTTCAATAGCAAAAACAATTATAGAAAATCATAAGGGAAGTATAACTGCAAAAAGCATTGATGGGAAAAATATAATTTTCACAATTATACTGTAAAAAATATCAAAAGGAGCTAAAATCATGAGTGAAAATTTTTTTGGTGAGTATTATAATGATTTTAAAGAACTTGAAGTAGATGTTATAAATCAATTAGAAAATATTTCAAAAGATAATAATGATATAATAGAGCATATTTACTCAAGAATAAAAACTGAGAAAAGCGCAAAAGAAAAACTTTTTAGATATGGATTTGAAGTAAATCGCGAATCTAGTGTAACTAATATATACGACGTTTTAGGCTTAAGAGTTATTTGTCAATTTATAGATGATATATTTATTTTAGAAGATAAAATAAAGAATAGCGAATATTTCAATGTTTTTCAAATTAAAGATTATATTAATAATCCAAAAGAAAATGGATATCGAAGCCTTCATATTCTTGCAAAAGCTAAAATAAATCAAAAAGAATTGCCTTTTGAAATTCAAATAAGAACTATCTCTCAAGATTCATGGGCATCGCTAGAGCATAAATTAAAATATAAACAGGATATAAATAATAAAAAAGTAATAGTAAACGAATTAAAAAGATGTGCAGATGAACTTGCATCAACTGATTTAAATATGCAAACTATAAAAGATTTAATATATAGTGATTTTTAATTTAAATTAAAACAAGTGGCTAATTAAAATAGCCACTTGTTTTTTTGTTCATAAATTGTTAATGAAAAATATATAAAATTATGATATTATTAATAAGATATAAACATAATATGAATAAATTCAAAGAATATCCATATATTGTAAACTATTTAACACAAAATACAACACAGTAAAGGAGCAAAATAATGAAACAAATATTTAAATTTATTTTAATTATAATTTTATTAAATGCTCTAAGTTCATTTTTATATACATATCATTTAATAAAGTATTGTCCTTTAGTTATGGGAGTTGTAGTAGTTATACCAATAATAATAATGTGTACTAGCACATATCTTGTTGTGTCCTCGGTAAGGTATAAAGAATATCCAACAGAGTCAGAGGCTATTATAGGCTATTTAAAAGAGACTACTAGAAAGTATGCACTGAAAATATTTTTTGCCACATTATTGTTTGGCATTATAATAAGTAATATAAACTTAGTTAATATAGCAAGTTTAAGTATGGGATATCCAGAGTATGATTTTTTAAAAATTTTTTTAATATGCTTTGCAAATAGTTTTTTATATAATTCCCGTGCGGTTGTGATGTTTATGGTTTATTTAATAGGAATATGTGCACTGCATTATAAATTTGTAGAAAATAAAAAAGAAACAAAGCCAACAATAAGAAATAAAAAAGCTTCATCAAAAAGATGAAGCTTTTTTATATAAAAAAACAAGCCTGCTAAAAGCAGACTTTAAGTTTTTTTGTTATATAGCTCTTGTTACCTTGCCAGAGCGTAGACATCTGGTGCAAGCGTGAACA
>CAYJEK010000051.1:0-14569 GCA_964369205.1 uncultured Oscillospiraceae bacterium
TGTTTGTTTGGCCGTGTAGTACGTTTACGGAAAACTCGGCTCTTGCAATCAATGTTAGAAATCAATTAGGAGTTTCTGCTGACACTAAAAATAAAGAATCAGTAACAGAGAGTGTAAATGCATCAAGTGCAGGGACAATTACATCTGCTATAAATGAAGTCAATGGTATAGTTACAGTATCTGTTGAAGACAGATTTCAAAATCTGTATGACTACAACGCTTGGGCAGACTAATCTTTATTTAAGCCAAACTTAAAAAAAATTTAGGAGAAAAAATATGCCAACATTAGCCACGTTTTATATATACAGTATAGTAGGAATTCTAGGACTCTGCATAGGTAGTTTTCTAAATGTTTGCATATATCGTATACCTAAGGGAGAGGGCGTGGTTGTTGGCTCTTCTCACTGTATGTCATGTGGAAAAAACTTAAAATGGTATGAATTAATACCTATTTTCTCTTATATTTTATTACGCGGAAGATGTTCAAAATGTAATACCCGAATATCGCTTCAATATCCCTTAATTGAAGCGGTTAACGGGGTATTATATATGATCATTTTTTGTCATTTTGGTTTTACTTTAAATACACTTACCGCAATGTTTTTGACAAGCGCTCTACTTGCGCTTTCGATAATAGATGCAAGGACGAAAGAAATACCACTACTTTTTACAATTTTTATAGGAGTTTTGGGGGTAATAAACCTAATACTTAACTACGAAAATTGGCTTAACTACCTACTTGGATTTATTGTAATAACAGCATTTTTAATGCTTATTGTTATCGTATCAGGTGGGTCGGCATTAGGTGGTGGAGATGTGAAACTTATGGCAGGTTGTGGCCTTTATTTAGGGTTACCACTAGTGCTGTTTGCTTTTTTCTTTGCCTGTATTATCGGCTCAGTAATTCACATAGTTAGAATGAGATTTTTTGGTGCCTCAAGAGAGCTTGCCATGGGTCCATATCTTTTTGTGGCAGTGTTTGTAGCCCTCTTGTGGGGAAACGATATTATAAATTGGTATCTTGGACTTTTTATAGTATGAAAAAATTTCATGCTATAAAAAGTACTTAAAATATATAAATTCACTAACAATTAGTATATCAAAATATGAGGGGGGATTGTTTAATGGCTCAAAGATTATTAAATATTGAGATAGGCGAAAGATTTGTCAATATTTGCGCAACTCAGGTTTCAGGAAGAAATTATAAAGTCCTAAAAGGTTTCCGATTTGAGTTTGTTGGCGATATCGTAAATGATGGTCAAATTACGAATATCGAGGAAATGGCAGAACAAATTAGGACACAACTTGAAGAACATGGACTTAGTGAAGAAAGAAATGCAACGTTTGTATTTTCGTCAACTAAAGTACCATATCGTGAGATTACTCTTCCACTGGTAAAACCAAATAAACTGCCAGAACTGGTCGCAATGAATGCAGGAGATCATTTTCCTGTGGATTTGAGTAATTATCACATTACTCATACAGTGCTCGAAAAACTTATAAAACCAGAGCCAGGCTACAGAGTACTTGTTACTGCTGTTCCGATGTCTATTTTGAAAAGCTACTTTGATTTAGCTAACAGCCTTGGGGTTGTTGTACAGGCAGTCGATTATGCTGCAAACAGCCAAATGCAAATTTTCTCATCTATGGATAAAAATGGTGTGGCTATGTATTTGTCTATTAATCTATTTAGTACAACGGCTACATTCATGCAAGATGGACAATTTTTAATGCAGCGTAGTATTCCAATGGGGGCAGACGACATTATTACGACAGTTTTAAGGCAAAATGATTTTGGAGCAAGTGAGTATATAGATACTTTAGAAAAGTGTAAAGATTCACTATGGTTAAGTCAACACTTACCAAAAGACATTTTTGCAGCTGCTAGTAATCGTTTGTTTGTCGGTATCGGAAGAATGCTTGAATTCTTCTATTCAAACAAAAAAGGTATAACTATCGACAAAATAGTTTTACTTGGCATTTGTTCTGAGATTGCAGGAATTAGAGAAGAAATAGAGGCAGGCTCTTCTGTAAAAACAGAAATTCTAACAGCAATACCAAAACATGAAAATACTGCAAATGTATTAGAAGGCAGCATAGTAAACTATATCTCTTGTATCGGTAGTATTATTGCACCGCTTGATTTAATTCCACAGGAATATAAAAGAGAAAATCAAAAAACAAAAAATAGAGATAATTCAATGTTACCAAGCATCTTACTTTGTGCTTTAGCGATTATTGCAGGTGGAGCACTCTCGCTAACGGCATGGCTTGATAACTTATCAGTAAATGCTAAACTTAATAAAGTTAATAATGACATTGCAGAACTTCAATATGTTGTTGAGGGATACAATACATACGTTGAGTACGTGAGTATGCATAATAATTTAAAAGTTGTCACAGATGCTTCATCAAATCAAAATGAAAATCTTCCAGATTTCTTAAGTGAGTTAGAAGAAATTATACCAGAATCAATCTTATTTATGAGTGTTCTTTCTGATAATAATGGTGTTACTATTAATGCTACTGTAGATGTTTTTGAGGATGTTGCAGTTACACTTGCAAACATTAGAAGTATGGAGTCTATCTCGGTACTTAGCGTTTCAAGTGCAACAGAACAAGGGAATGGTTTAGGAGATTCAGTCATTGCTTTCTCGGTTACAGCAACATATGTACAAGATGTAGAAGAACCTACTGAAGCTCTACAACCTATAGTTACAGAGCCAGAATAAAATTTTGTAATTTGTAACTGGTATTAAGATAATACATAAAATAATTTTTTAAACAAGAAAGGAATGTTAGACTATGAAAATTTCTAAAAATGAACTTAAGTTACTGCTTGTTTTTGGTGGACTACTAATATTTATTGCACTATATTTCTTAGTTTATAATGGTTTGGTTGCAGACAATGATAAAATTAGAGTAGCTATCAATAAACTTGAACCAACACTTGAAGAACTAAAAAAACATGAAGCCAACTACGATACTTATATTGCTGAAACAAATGCAATTATGGATGAAATTGATGTTGCATTAAATACACATCCATCAAAAATTGAGGACGAAGAGTTCTTGGCGTGGCTGATTGACTGGTCAGATGATAACGGGTTAGATATAAATGCAGTGGGATTTATGGGAACAACACCTATGGGACAATTTCCACTATATATTGAAAGTGATAATGACAACAAAAGTATGATTGATGTACTTGCAGGGCGTATGATTTTGTCAGTTTCAGCACGTTTTAACTATGAAGAATTAAAAGATGCTGTTGATGCTATCTATGCTAATAAGCAAAAGACAGCACTTGAGAATATAACAATTACTTATGATGTGACAACTGGTGCTTTAACTGGAAATTTCTCATTATCAAAATATTATCTAAATTATGAGGGTGCACCTTATGATAGTTACCCTATGCCTGAAGTTGATCTTGGTAAAGAACTACCATTTGGTAGTGTAGAATAGACATAGCAAACTAGTGTTGTGCCTATTTGAAAGAGTACGAGTATTTAACAATAAGTATAAGATACAAGGAGGAGTTATTATTGAAAAATTTAATTAAAAATAATAAAGGCTTTTCGCTTGTTGAGCTACTTGTGGGGGTTGCTATTTTAGGTGTTATTGTTTCACCTCTTTTAAGTAATTTCATTTTATCTGCAAACATTTTTTCACAAAGTCGTGAGATAGGTGAGGCAACAAATGCAGCGCAAAATATTTCTGAAAACCTAACTGAGGCAAATTTTAGTGAGCTCTTGTCAAATCCGGGATTACTCGGTGGCAACAGTGCTAGCTTCACAGTGGGTGCAGGTCTTATCAATCAAAATAATTACACAATCGAGTTGGATGGTCTTACAAGTGGTACTTCAACTTTTAGTGCAGAAGTTAGACTTATGGCAGGTGTTGTTGATAACCTTGACGATTCCTCTGATACTGTAACAAATACGCTTTTTGAAAATATTAATAATGAGGATGTTATCAATTTTTCGTCTATGGATGCGATGTTTGCACAACAAAAATTCATTATAGGATATGGTTATGACCGCATAAAAGGTACTGCTGATGATTTGCCAGTATCAGAGCAAAAAGATGTGACAGACATTGACCAAATCAATGCTTCTGGTGACCCGGACTTGATATCGTATAAGTCAGTTGAGCTTTTGGAGGCTCAAAGAAGAGGGCTAAGTGTAGATCAACTTGGCACACGTGATGCTCAAGGATATATAAGCTCTGTTATAAGAGAAAGAGATATGATCATTATAATCGAAAATGTCGGTGTTGAAGACCTTAATAACAGTGATGATGTTTTAAAAAATAATAACAACAAAATTACGGCAACAATTATTTATGAATATAGCTATACCTTTGGATCAGGAACAACCAATGAATACACCTATAATTCTTTGACTAATCCTTTAGAGTGCAGAATTGAATTTGAGCTTTTATCTGTTCCATTTGATGTAGGACAAAATGGTGGAAAATATCCGGTTTTTTATGTGTTATATCACCCTTATTATGATAATGACTACAGCACTATTGATGAAAGAATTACAATTAGAAATAATGTTGATCTAGAGACTAACTCACTTACTAAAGAGCGACTTCCTGTCGATATTTATCTAATAAAACAGAAAGATCCAAATCGAGCTTCAGCACAACTTGACTATAACTATCAAGCTTTAATAGAGCTTGTTCAACCATATAGTGTAAGTGAGCCTAGTGAGACTATTCAAATATTCTCAAACTCAAATGAACAGTTTAGTACTACAGGAGGAACACCACAAAATCCAGTTTTTAGATGGTACAATGGTTCTGCTGCATACTATAATGCCGATTGGGAAGGCTTACCACTGCCTTTAGTAGGTGTTACAACGCAGTCACCAACGAGCAGTGAAATTCAAGATTTAGAGCAAAAATACAGAATGTATTTAGTTGAAATTGATATTATAGACAGCCGTGGAGAGGTAATATTTACTTTATACGCTTCTAAATTAGCATAAGGAGATTTGTTTTGAAAAATAGGATAAATAACACTTTAAAAGTTCTAAAACAAAATAGAGGATCTAGTATTGTTACTGTAATAGTGGCAATGCTCTTTATATCGATTTTAGGATCAGCACTATTATTCTCTACATATACTGGTCTGCTTGTTAAGGTTACAGAACGTGAGGGGAAAGAAAACTTTTATAGTGCTGAAGAATCTATGGAGATCATCCGCTCTGGATTTCAACAAATGGCGAATGATACTTTAAAAAAGTCTTATGATGAAGCATACACCTATTTCACATATTATAACTCAATAGTTACAGGTGGAGCGAATACTGATTTTGCGGAAGTCTTTGCAAATATATTCAAACATAATTTGCTTCTTTATGATTTTGATAATGTAGGTACAACAGGAACTCTTTTTAATTACACAAGCTCTGTTGATCCATCAGGATTTAATTTTCCAAATGCTGTTGATATAAACATGGGTGGAGTTCTTGGTTATTATAATTTAGTTGTTTATAATAATGAGTGGCAAGATGGTGTTCAACCACCAAACTTATTAATTACACAAACTGCAAACAGCAAAGTTTTAATTGAAGACAACAAAATTGTAATCGAGGGAATCAGTGTAGTAGCAACAGATCCACAAACAAGAATTACTACCACTATTGTTTCTGATATTGTTGTTAATGTACCAGATTTTGCATACTCTTTTACTCCGTATACTGTATCTAGTGTACCGGATTTTGCTTTTGTTGCAAGTGGAACTGTTCAAACAACAGGTACCTTAGAATCAAATCTAATAGGAAGTGCATACATGGGTGAATACGTTGGTAATTCTGGTGTATTTACAGCTTCATCTGGTACAGTAATTAATGCAGGAAATGTTACCCTTGAAAATACTGCAAGGTTTAATATTAAACAAGATACAACACTTTGGACTACAGATATAAGCGTAAGTAATGCAAGATTCAATCTTGATGGAAGTGCTTATGTCTATGATGATTTGATACTAGAGAGTGATGCTGATGTTGAGATAACCGGGGAATATATTGGATATAATAGTTCCAATACGAATCCAGAATTGAGTAGTGCGATACTTGTTAATGGCGTTGGAACACACCTTGATTTAGCTAATATTAAGGCACTCACATTGGCGGGTAGAGGTTTTGTTGGAACACTTTTAAATACTGGAATTCAAACCTCTGAATCATTAGCTATTAGAAGTAACCAACGAGTCTATCTCGTGCCGGCTGATATGCTTGTAAGAGAGGATGAACCAACTATTTTCAATTCAGTTCTTAGTAATCCTTATGTTTTTAATACCAGTTATAATAGCTTACCTAGTGTCACTTTAGATTTAGGTTATGATATATGGCCTGGTTTTAATCCACATAATTATGGTCTTACAACAAATAGCGTTAAAAGTTCGATATATCCGCTAAAAGGTGGGAATTCGGCAGGTTATTATTTCTTTGAGTTTTCAGATGAAGCTAGTGCTGATAAATTTTTTAAAGATTATTTTAGTAATAGCCCAGAGTTAATTGAATTTTATATTGATCAATATTTAAATTATTTAAGTCTTGATGAAAATAATACATCATCAGATGGATTTACTTTTGAGAGGGATCAAGATGGTGATATCAATCTTTTTGATGCGAATATTCCAGCAGGAAATGTTTTGAACTATTCAGGAACTTATAGCAATTTGACACAAACATTGACATCAAATATTTCTGCAACAGGTAAAACTCCTTATGAGTATTTAGTTGATGAGCAAGCAATTGATAATCAAGTAACTTCAAATGGAGTTTATGAATTTGCCGATACGACAGGGAAAATTGTAGCAGTTCTAGTTTATGGCATTTCTGAAAGTACATCGAATTTGATGAGCACTTATCCTGATCTTGCATTTATTTTAGGAAACAAAGCATTACAAATAAATATTGACAGTGATTTTTCAGGACTTATTGTGACGGATGGAAATATGATTATCAATGGGGGTATTGATCTTACAGCCAGTGGTGCTAATGTGCGCTCTGCACTACTTGCTACAAATACTAGTTTGGGTGTAGTTATTGGAGACTTTGTCACATTTAAATCAGATATTTCATCTTTGGGAGCTGTTGATAATGACTCATGGGATTTAAATAAGTTAGTGGAGTATGAGAATTGGATTAAAAAATAATCTAAATTAAACAAAGATGATACGTATAATCGATTATAAATAGTGTTTTAATGGTTCCAAAGGAGGCTTGCATGAAAAAAAACAATAAAGGATACACACTCGTCGAATTAATAGTGGTACTAGCAATAATGGCGGTGCTTGTAGGTGTAATAAGTTACTCGATCGGTTTGGTCTTTAGAAATAGGTCAAGAGAAGCTGCAAGTGACTTTAATGCTATGCTTGTTGCAACTAAAATTTCGACATTAAGTGGTGAGTTTCATACTAATGCAGGTGGCGATACTGAATCTCCTGAGCTTTTTCTTGAATATAGCACCGTAGAGGATATCTATTATGGTGAACTTTATACTGTATCAGATACAGAGGCCATACAAACAGAGGACTTGGGGAATGGTGAATTAGACATAAGTTATACAACAACATCTACTGCCGGTGTTACTGGAGCGGCAGTTCCTATTACAACTTCTATCAATTTTGTTTATGATAGGGAGACAGGAGCACTTATAGAGTTTAATTTTGCTCCAACTACAGATATTCAAAGAATTACACTTGATTTCGGTGCAGGATACACGATAACTATTTATACTGCAACTGGATATCAAGAATTGAGTTAAAGGAAAGGCATGAAGATTTTATGGTAATAAATAACAAAGGCTTTAGTATGGTTGAACTTATCGTTTCGATTGCTATTTTCGGATTTTTATCTGTGGGAATCGTTGGGCTCATGATGACTGGAACAAATCTATTTTCTTCTATCAATACCTATGTTGATTTGCAGTTTGAATCACAAACTGCAATGGTCCAAATCCAAGAGTATGTTATTGACTGTAACTATTCTGTGAAGTGGGATGATGCAACCAACACGTTGACGATAACCAATGAAGAAGACGGTGTGGATGCTTTGAATAATCCGATTAAAATTTATAAGACACATATATTTACATTCAATGAGACCGACAATACTCTTTATTATGGTACTAATCCAACAGGTGTCAATTCAGTAATGGCACGTTATGTAAATGATTTTAATATCATTTTACCTTCTGCAACTGATATCATAGTTATCGATGATGTAGACACAAACCAGGATGGGATTATCAATGAGGATGATTATTATAATGCTATCGACAGCATCGATTTTGAGCTGACACTTGAACACAGAGGTAGACAGTATTTTTCTGAACAATCATTGTTTTTAAGAAATACACCTAGGATAGCTTAGAAAGGACGCTAAACTTTATGATAAAAAACATTAAAATATTCGAAATAAATAAACGCAACGTACTTGCTATCCTGCTTGTTTTTTCTTTGTCATTGCCTTATTCACTAAAATTTTTGATTGAAGTATATGCAGTAGAAGGATCACGCGATAACAACACAGGTTATGTACTTGATTTTGAGTCTTATGCAAGTATAGAAAGAATAAAAGATGCAGGGACACTTAATGTTCTTGAAATTATTCCTGATAATGCATCACGTGGAAGTATGGGTTTTTATATAACAGGAAAAGAAAGCTTATTCTCAACTGATGATATAAATAATATAGGAAGTTTATCGAATTCTACTTCAAGGCAATCAGCTTTTGAGGGAGTTATTAATAGTTATAGCAATGTAATTTCTACAGGTACAAACAATAACACACATCCAATACACTTTAATGGCTATGAAGAGCTTTACCCATGGCAAAAAGATAGCGTGACACCAAATCACATTAAAATTTCACTATCAAATGATGAAAATCAGCTATTTACTATAGGAGAAAATCTATCCTTTGCCTTTCGTGAAGAGCAAAATGGTAGCTATATATTAGAAGATGATATTTCACTAGTTACTAATCCAGATGAGGGAACGATGAAACAAAAATACCTCTATTTAGCTCCGGGTGTTTCACCTGATGAAGGAACTGAAAATGTATATTATTACAATCCAACGTTTACTTCAATCTACAGTCTAGTTAGTGCTATTGATGGTGATACTGCGGATACTATTGAAGCTGAGGATGTTCAAACTTTTACAACGAACTATTTTGGAATTAATATTTACGAAAATGATGGATCAAACAATGTTTTTGTCGATAATTTAGGTCAAGGTTATGCGATTGAACTTAAAGATTTTTCTGTTGCAGGATCTACTGAACAGATGGAAAATGCTTATATTATCACTGATGTAAGTGCACCGTCTGCAACTTATGATGCTGATACAGCATCTTACTATGCAATTCATGTAGAATATTTACCAATAAGTGAAAGTGCTACAAATACATCAGGACCTTACTTTGTACAATCAAACCTAACTTATATCTATGTAGGTAGTGGTAATGGTGATTATGCTGACTATGAAACCAGCTATGAAAATACTACAGAGTTTACTGTTCGATATAATGAAGTTTATGTAAAAGGCATTGAAAACAACAACTGGTTTTTTAAATATGCTTTGGATGCCAATGAAACTGAAACTGTAACCAATATTAATCTGACTACACTAACTACTGTCAATGTTACTCAAGATAGTATAGATTCTGCAGATATTGTTATTATTAGTGAGGGATATAAAACAGCTAGTTTTGACGATGAGGATGTAACAGATATTAGTTCATTTTTAGATGTTGCTGTGAGCAATTTAAAACCTGTTCTTATTAGTGAAGACTTAAGCGATGCATGGAGCACTCAAGGATTAGAGGTTGATGAAGTCCCTAAAAATGTTCTTGTTTATGAATCAGATGATGACGATATAACAAACAGCTCTGCAATTGTATCATCAGGATTTAAAGATCCGGTTGGTAATGATATTATTGACGAGGATTTCCGTAATATTATACTAAATGAGATTATAAGAGAGAATGTTCATCGATCACTTACGGGGACAATAGAGTTACCAATTGAGATGACTTTTGGTACTGCAATTAGGCATTTACTTAACTCAGCACATATTCGTGTCGAAAATGTTAAAACTGATATTAATGTTTTAGAAATTCAAGCAATTTACAACCCAACAGATGCAAAATGGGATCCAAACAGCTCAAGCTATATCGGACTTAAAACCAGTACTATAGCTAGATGGATGGGGATAGATGATGATGAAATAGATGATTACAACATCACTGTTACAACCATGTCAGTATCAGAGTTTATTGGTAAAAATGAAGAAATTTTTGAAGTTTATGACCTTGTGTATATTGGTGGATCGCTGTACGGGTTTAACACAAGAGTAGATGGTGGAAAGACTATCACAAATTATAACGATAATTCAATGGATGGACTTATTTACACTAATATTGGTGATACGTTTAAACAAGAAAATTCACAATATGGGCTTATCGACAGCGAATATTACCTTGAGGGAGTTCAATATCTTATAGAAGGGAATGGGATTTCTTATAACGGGTGGCCAGTAAAGCACGATGGTGCTGTGGATACTCGTTTTCCAGGAAATGATATAACCCCTGCAAAACTTGCAGACCTTCAAGCCTTTGCGGATGCAGGCTTTCCAATAATTATTGACGATAACCTAATTTCAGCAGTTACAGGTGTTGAAAATGTAGAAGAACAAGAGATTGATATCAAAATCACCTATAACTTTGATGATAATGGAACTACTACGAATATTGATGATATTCATCAATTACTAGTAAGCCAACCACTTCTTTCAGATTATTACCCACTTTCAATTTCTTACCAATGGCAAGTTAAGGATGCAGAAGGTAACTTTACAGATATCGTTGGGGCTAATTCACCAAACCTTACAGTAGATGTTATGACAGCTGTTTATCGTTGTGAAATTGCTGTTGCAAAAGATGGAGAAGTTGTAGATACTAATTACAGTAATGTTATATCCTTAGATTTAAGTGCGCTGTCACCTAGCTATTTTGATAACAGTGGAAATTCAGCAGATGGACTTGTTACACAAAGTGAGTATTCTTTTGAGCTAACTTATGGAAATAGAAATCTTAAAAATGGATATTTCTATACTGTTGCAGATTTAGATGATGGCTACCTTGAAGCAGGAGATACTGTGGACTACAACTGGTACTTTATTCCAATGTCACAACATTCTCCTGTTGGGAAAGCTCCAAGAGCGGAACTGGTTGGAACGAATGTATATTATGAAGAAGGCGGAAGCGAACATAGTATTATTTATGTTAGAAAAGATACTGGTGAAGTTAAAACCGCTAGTGAGTATGATGCAATAACTGATAGCGGTGAAAAAGGAAAATATGTTTCGTTTAATTTATCGTTTAATAGTGATAATGTTATTGATCAAAATGAATTTAATGCATTAGATGCAACTCAGCAAGCTGCTTATACAACGGTACAAGTTGGATATGTTAACCAAACTAAATTTTATACGATATCAGAAGCTTATCCAACGACTGCAAGTAAATATGTTATCACTTATGATAGCTTAAATAGTGCCAACAGGACTTCTACTATGTATGTTGACTCTACTCCTGTTACTAGTGAAATTCCGATTTTCCTAACTCAAGCAGTGGTAACAAATGGTATAGATACGGATTATTATGCGTCAAAGCGTTGGTGTATTAAAAAAAGTACTGATGGTTCTGTAATTACAGCAGGACAAACTATAAATAATAGTAGCAATACAGCTACCAGTGATTCTAACTTATATACAAGCTTTGATTACTATAATGTAAAACTTGATCATGTAATTACTGCTGATAACAAATTTATCTTTAATGCAGCACCGACTACAACAAGACCGAATACTACAATTGAGAGCGTTGAATGGTATACAAGAGATAGGTTAAATGCGCATATTCCATTAACAACTGGAGTGGAGTCATCTGAAAACGGTATTTACTCAATAACTTTAGATGAACTTCCAGAAAATCCAAAAGTTAGTTATGTTGTGACTTATGATATTAATGGAAGTAAGGAAGTGGTGCGCTCTGCAGAAGTAACATTCCAAGTGAACTTTACAATCTCAGACGACACAAATTATGGAAAACTACAAATACCTGCGTACACCTATGAGTATGATGTGCTAGATACAGAAAGAGTAGATAACAGCTCCAATATGTGGGAGGCATTTATGGGAGATCCACGGGATATTGATAGATTAGAAATCATGTCAAAGCCTAATGTTCTTTCAGTTAGTGAAATTGCAGAACTTAACAGAAATGGTGCTGAAAATGGTTTGACACTTTATCTTAACCTTTCAAAACCAATGATTAATCTAATAACTGCACCAATTGAATACGGTTCAGCAGAGCACTTTGCTTTTTTAGGGGTTTCATCTACAACAGATGTTACAACACTTTTAAGTAAAGACTTAGTTGATTCAAACTTTACTGACGATACAGATGATAGTACGTTAGTCTTTGAATTTGAGCTTACTAACCCAACAGATCCAACACCTGTCGAAACGAAATATGAAGCTAATGTTTATATTGAAACAGATGGGAATGGTCGATTTAGTGCAAGTGAAGAGTTAAGCGATACAATTGTTGAGGAAAAATTGCTGACAGGCGAATATGTGCAGGTAGATGAAAGACAACTTTCTGCAGGTAAAACGTATAGAATTACTAAAAAGCTTCCTGAAAATGTTTTTGGAGGGCTTACTTGGAAGCTTGAGGTTGTAAAGGTAGGTGTTTCTTCAGTTACAGCATCTTTAACAGGTATCACTTATAATAAACCTATAGAAGCTACAAGAATTGAAGTTTTACAAATTTATGAAACAAGTAAACTTATGAGAACGGAATACAAAAATGACTTTGATACACTAAGAAATGCTGGTATTTATGATATCATTGTTAATGAGATTAAACCTGATCAAATACACAATGGTGAATTTTTCGATCTTAATACTAATGATATTATAGTGATTGACAATGCTTATGATTTCTTTGATCAATTTGATATTATATTCCTGGGATTTCAAGACTCGTTTGGTGCTTACTCGATAAATAATGGGATGTCTCTTGAAAGTTCTGAAGCATTACAAAAATACATCGAATCTGGAAAAGCGATAGTGTTTACACAGGATACAATTTCGACTGAGCACATTCCTATAAGTAACTACCCACATGTAAATGCATCCGGGGTAAGACAGTACACCAATCTTTTTACTGAAACATGGTTTTCTGGCTACTACTTTAATAATGTTATTAGGGGCGTTGTAGGTATGGACAAATACGGTGTTGTTAGTGAAGCATATGGCTTGTCACAATATTCGTATTTTGGAACGCTTGAGGAGTATGAAGATGGAAAACGCTATGTAACAAGTGGTTATGCGGGTGTTGATATGAGCATTGCTAATGAGATAGAGGCGGATGGTTATGCTGTTGCTTATAAGCCAGGATCAGGCAGAACAAAGTATGTTGAAGAGACACACGGATTTACAACGTTCATGACCACACTTAAAACTTTTGATCACGGGGCATTAACTCAAACCGTTGCGCCTTATTTAAACCATGGGGGATTCCATTACACTAATGAAATATCACAGGTTAACAAAGGACAGTTAACATCATTTCCATATAATGTTAACACGACCTTTTATAACACAGGAAGCGGTAGTAACTATCATAAAATGAATAACACATCGAATAATCAATATACACAAGTTAATCTTTATGATGAAGATGTAACAGTTTGGTTTGCTTTAGCAGATAGTGGTAATAACAACAATTATACAGGATCGGATGTATTTAAATATCACTACAATGACGCAGCGAATGCCTTCTATATCTATAGTAAGGGAAATGTTACTTACACAGGTGCTGGTGATAAAAACCAAGTACCATCAGGTGTTGAAAAGAATATTTTTATAAATTCTATGATTGCGTCTTATCGTCCTGTGGAAACACCTCCTGAGTTTACATTTACAGAAGGAGCGACAGGTATTTATATCACAACTAACCTTGATTTTGTATCGGGTGCAGGTGAG
Source organism: uncultured Oscillospiraceae bacterium (assembly GCA_964369205.1). Classification (GTDB taxonomy): domain Bacteria; phylum Bacillota; class Clostridia; order Oscillospirales; family Ruminococcaceae; genus RGIG3102. The sequence goes on from CAYJEK010000051.1 coordinate 14,081, forward strand.
TTTGATAAAATCGATATTAATAGTCTTAGTGAGGATGAGCGCAAAATTTATTTCTATGTTGAGAATGATACCTTAACACAAAGAGACTTAGATTTGACACTTTACTATGACTCCAATGATGATGGTGTGATTGACGATAATGATTCCTATATAAAAGCCTTTAAAGATGTAGATGGAAATAAACAAAGTACGATTCGAAACAATGTTGTGTACTACTTCGATCTAACACAAGATATGCTTGATAAACTGGTAGAATCTGATAACTTCTCTATTGATGTGCAAGCGATTATTGATACAACTGTAAATGGAGAACCTATTACTGTTAAATCAATCAAAATGCCAATTCACATTATGGGGTACCTACCACTTACTTAATATAAATAAAGTATTAGTGAGTAATTTAATAAAAAACCTTTCTTTGCTATTTGAGTAAATGAAACGAACCCCAAAAGTTGGACACCCAATTTATAGGAGGTTCGTTTTTTTATG
>CAYJEK010000052.1:0-13671 GCA_964369205.1 uncultured Oscillospiraceae bacterium
AAATCAGATTGTTAGTTACTATAATAGTAGTCATTTTAAGCTTAACATTATTTGGCTCGCTACTTTATGTCAGAGTAATCACCAACACAAAATATAGCATGAGCATCTCCAACATCACATATGAAGAAGCAGAAATTGAAATCCCCCAACTTATTATCACTAGTGAAGAGGAATCAGCTCTTAGCGCAGTGTTAGAGCTTGATGAGGTTGTTGATGCATTTGACGCTATCGAGAGCGGTGAGATGCAAGCCACACAACCAGAAGCAGAATTGGCACAGGCAATTTTTGATGAACATATCCCCCATATAGAAGTAATAGACTTCACTATATCCTCGCAAGTAGCAGTTATTAGCGGACAACATAGCGATTTTGATTACGTATTTACTGTAAGCATTGATAACACTGTAAACAAATCCGTATCAGAGCTTGTGTATGAGGAAAACGAATCCTCAGTAGTATATATGAATACTAGCAATACATTTTTCACTAAATCTGTACCGACGCTAGATATCATAGCTTCAATATTTAGCTAAAATAAAAACTTGACCTTTTGGGTGCTTACTCATAAAGAAATATTTTGCCATTAGATAGAATTTGTAGGTGTGCTTACGACTACTCTGCTTGCTTGTACAATTCTTTGCAATATTATTTCCTCTGTGTTATACTTTGCTAAAGATTATTTATATTAGGTGAGGTGATAAAATGGGTACAGTTTATATTTTTAGAGGAAAGGCAGCAACTGGGAAAAGCACCTTAGCAGATACCTTGGCAGGAAAACTGTCTATTCCTGTAATACGAAAAGATGATATTGTAGATGCGTTGAAAAGTAGTTTTAATATTGATAAAGAATCTATAAACAATGAAGTTTGCTATAATATTTTATATCATATTATACAAACAAATCTTTCTTTGAAAACAGATTTAATCTTAGATATTGCACTCGGTGATAAACAAAATGCAAAATGGTTTTTTGAACGCTTAGATTTTAAAGACAATAAAATAGTAAAATTTTTTGTAGATTGTACAGATGAAGAAGAATGGAAAAGACGACATATAGAAAGATTGAAAAATCCTCTGCCTCATCAATCATTCAAATCTATTGAACATGTTGTAGAACACTATAATAAATCTGACATTGGTCCTTTTGATGATGAATATGTTATTGATACATCAAAACAATTAAATTTGTGCACCAACGAAATTAATAGGATAGTTAATTTGCATAAAATAAAATGAGCATAATCTACATAAAGAAACAAGCTGTCACTATCAAAAAAGTTGATAGTGACAGCTTGTTTCTTTATTGACAGTCGTATATTCGGTCAAGTTTTTTATTTTACATATACGCTTAGTGGGAGTTAGATAATACTCGTTAGTTTTAGTAGAATTTCAGAATCCATTCAAATCCATCATCTTTTTTGTGACGTTCGTACATCATTTCAGTGATACTATCATCATCAAAAGCTTTTAGAGTGTCTAAAAATCCACTTGCAACATTATCTTCATTTAGCTCACTTCGCTCCAACCACATCATTTCACCTTCGTCTGATGAAATTAAATCACCTTCAAATTCATTTGTTTTAAAGTAGATAACAATATATCTTTCATCATCTGCTGTTTGAAATTGCTTTATTCCACAAAGTCTTGGATTGTAAATTGTTAGTCCCGTTTCCTCATATACCTCTCTTTTTATGCCAGAAACAAACGATTCTTCTTGTTCTATATGCCCTCCAGGAAAGGTTAACCCTACCCAGCCTGATACTTTATTTTGCAATAGTATTTTTTCATTGTCATATATCATACATAAAGCCGTAATAATAGCTTTTTCATGTTTAGCCACACCATAACCTCCTATATCTAATAAATAATCCCAAGCGACCCCTATTAAAGTTTTAGTAGATTTTTCCAAAAAATCGTGGTTTACAAAATCTGCCTTTAATTATATCATAGTTAAAATTGCTTGACAAGCATATACTTCTAGTATTGACAAATTCAATACAATATGATAAATTGATAACAACGTTACTACATGGGGTGTAATTACAATGCCACAAAAAATCATGATGCTACACATATAAAACACTACTGATCGCAACAAAATTTTTCTTGGAAATTAGAGACTAAAAGCTAAACTAATTAGTTAGCAAATTTTTTTACGTCTGAGTTAGTTTGCGCTAACTTTAATGTTGCAAGTAGGCAGATTATTTCTACACAAACTATATACTCACAAAGTAAGACAAATCAGTTCATGCTTCGTTTGTCATTGATGTGATAATCGTATTTTTGGCAGTGCTTATGATGGCAAAAGAGTTACAAAATCTTAGCGATAGGGATTAAAAATAATTATTAAAGGAGGATTTTATGGAACTGAATTTAATTTACTCAATCATGGGAGTGCTTGGTGGCATAGTCTGCGCTATTGGCGATATGCTTCTCGATTTAAAGGGCAAAGATAATAAAAAGGTCGGAAAATCCCTTGTGATTGAGTCAAACTGGGTAAAAATGGCAAACTGGCGCTTTAAGTGGTCAATTCCTTGTGGCTTTTTAGGCTCTTTTATGTACAGCTTAGGTGTTCATTCGTTGGGAAGACAAATTCAAGCTCATAATGAATTTTTGTCGGAAGCACTGTTTTTAACCGCTGCAATAATGGCAATGTGTGGGTTTTTTCTCCACAGTTTTATCTGTATCGGACCAATCATCTACAAAGCTGTACTAAGTGGCAAAGACAAAGATTTAGCCGAGCATACAGTAAACGAACTGCTGTCTGCAATAAAAATTATATTTGGTGTGTTATTTGCTTTTTTACTACTCGTACCGACAAGCATCATAATCTACTGCATAATAAGTGGATTTCTCGATGTGCCTACATACTTCGTTTTGCTAAATCCGATTGTATTTCTGTTTGTGGGACTTGCTCTTCGAGCGATAAAGCGAGAGTGGTTTTATGATTTACCATCAATTATCATGCCGAGTTTAGGGCTTTCGATGTTCGGAGTTATCGGTATAGCTAATCTTATATAATGAGTAAACTTTATGAAAATAAAAATAATTAGCACACATAAAATAAATCCCACCAGCTTTGCTGTTTTTCAAATACATTGCTAAGATAATCGAAAAAAAATTGTTGCAAGCAAAACACCGATTGGAACAAGCACAGGCACGGGACAGAGTAAAAGAACGGGGGGCAAGGACACGCAGACTTATTCAGACTGGAGCTATTACGGAAAGCACATTTTCCGAAATACTGAAAATAAGCCTTGTTAAAATTGCTACTTACTTGCAAGGCAAACAAAGTTAAAACTATATTGGGAGCATCTTGGGAAACTGAGGTGCTTCCTTTTTCATTCCAGAAGGGCGCACTTACTCATCACCCTAAAAGGCGGTGGTATTGCCTACTTAGCACTAATAAAAAGGGATTTTAAAAAATATGACTTTACAGAGGTCAAATTGTGCTGATGATAAACAAGTTCTAAATATCAAAAAGGAAATTGCAGATATTGAAAACGCTATTAAAAGACTTGATAATCACGAAGCAAAATATTCTGCTGAATTTGAACAGGTTTTAGCTGAATATATGGGAGTTAGTTCTAAAGCATTAGATTTTGAGCAAGTTGAATTTGATAATATTCGTCAAAAAGCTCGTGCAACCAAAGAGCAAATTGATATTAGTCAAATTAAATCGACTTATGGAGACAAATTTTCGCATGAGATTTTAAGTGAGAGCAAACAGGAACTTCAAGACTTTTAGATGAAGATACCGAGCCACAATCAATTTTAGTAATGCTTACACAAAATAAGCAGAAAATTATAAAACATTCAGAAAACAAAACCAAAAGCAAGGAGCAGGAGCGATAAACATTAATATTAAGAAAAATCTATTTTCATCTAACTTTAAAAAAATATTCATAATATTTTCATTGACCAATCGTTCAAAGCGTGTTATAGTATATACATTGAACGAACGGTCAACAAGCATAAATTAGGAGAAAAAGAAATGAAAGAGATTAATTTAAACAACGAAACAGTATCTAAAATCGTGGAAAGCGCAATAGAACTTTTCAATATTAACGGATATTCAGGAACATCAATCAGTGATATTTCAAAAAAAGCACAGCTGTCAAAAGGCATTTTATATCACTACTTTAAAAACAAAGATGAACTATACCTATATTGTGCAAATCTGTGCATTAATGAATATATGAGTTATTTGCATGAAAATTTGCAAAACCCAATTTTGAAGGCTGATGCCATTGCTGAAAATGTACGAGTTAGGATACAATTTTTTTGGGAATACCCACAATATAAAACATTGTTCAACTATATAGTAGCGAGAAAGCCTATTCATCTTGCAAAAGAGTTAATTGAAATCAGGCAGATATTAGCAGATAGTAATGCAAAGAGACTTGAAGAGATGTTAGGCAATGTGAAATTAGGAAATGGCATTAGTAAAAATGACATAATAACATTTACTACTATACTTCAAAATAGCTCATCTTATTTATTGCAAGATGGAGTTGACGAAGAAAAAAGGAACGAGCAGATAACAGCAATTGTGCGATTGGCAAAGATATTTATTAATGGCTTAGCAAAGGATGTCAGCTAATGAAAAAAATATTAAAAACATTCAAATACCATATTAAGAAAGATAAAGTTGCATTTATTATTTATATAATTTTGCAAAGTTTAGTTATTGTAACTTTGTTACGTTCTTTCTTTCGAGCCGAATATGAAAGTGTTTTTGTTTGTATTTTAACAACTGTTTTAATGTTAATGCCAGCATTTTTTGAAAAAACATTTAGAGTAAAATTACCCACAACTCTAACCTCGGTAATACTTTTCTTTATATTTGCTGCAGAAATTTTAGGTGAAATAAATGCTTATTACTTGCGATTTGATAATTGGGATACGATATTGCATACTGCAAATGGTTTTTTATGTGCGGCAATTGGTATAGGAATAATAGACCTACTAAACAGCTCAAAAAATACAAGCTTAAACCTGTCACCATTATATGTAGCAGTTGCAGCTTTTTGCTTTTCAATGACCATAGGTGTTTTGTGGGAGTTTTTTGAATATGGAGCTGATGTATTGCTTAACACTGACATGCAAAAGGATACGATTGTTGAAAACATTAGTTCGGTAGCTCTGAACACCACGGGAGACAATGCCCCAGTAATAATAAATGGCATAACAGAAGTTTCTGTCAATGGTGAAACACTTCCGATTAACGGATATTTAGACATAGGGCTTCATGACACTATGTTAGATATGTTTGTAAACTTTATAGGTGCAGTAGTATTCAGTATAATTGGATATTTTTATGTAAAAACAAAAGGCAGCAATAAATTTGCTAAGGAGTTTATTATTACAATTGAAGATCCCATAAAGGAGGATACACAATGATTAACTCTACGGACATTTTATTTACATTAGGCAATGCAAGACGTGTGTTTTTTAAAGAATTGATTAATGAAAGCGGATTAAGTTATATGGAACTTGAACTCCTATTATTTCTAGAAGAAAACTCAGATACAAGTTCAATAAGTGAAGTTATAGGATATCATAGTTATAATAACACTTATATAAAATCTATATTTGTTGAGTTAATTAACAAAGGCTATATCGAAACAAAAATATCAAATGAAGTCACAACAACAACTCGTATTGTAATACACAAGAAAAGTCGTAATATTATAGCGAAAGCTAAGAAATGCAAAGAAAACTTTAATAAAGTTGCATTTGTCAATTTTTCTCCTATCGATATGGAAATTATCGAAAATGCATATGTAAGGATGATAACTAATTTAAAAATATATAGGAGTGTATGATGGAAACAGTATTAATTTGTATTTTAGCAGGAATTGGAGCTGGGCTTGGCACAGGTTTCGCCGGAATGAGTGCCGCTGTAGTTATAACCCCTATGCTTATAACATTTTTGGGTATGAACCCTTACGAGGCGATAGGAATAGCCCTTGCTTCTGATGTGCTTGCAAGTGCTATATCTGCTTATACTTATGGAAAAAGTAAAAATATAGATATTAAAAACAGCAAAGTTCTTTTGGTCAGTGTTTTAGCTTTTACTTTTATCGGTGCATTTATAGCAAGTTTAGTTCCGGCAGAATCAATGGGAAACATTGCAGTTTATATGTCACTTATCTTGGGGATTAAGTTTTTACGAAAAAAAGAAAGTGATACTCCAAAACAAAAAAAAGCTGTGCAAGGTGCGTTAAAGATTATTCTCCCTATCCTATGTGGTGCAATAATAGGTTTTATCTGTGGATTTATTGGCGCAGGTGGTGGAATAATGATGCTTGCATTAATGATGAGTGTGCTCGGTTATGAACATAAAAAAGCTGTGGGAACAAGCGTATTTATAATGACATTTACAGCACTGTTTGGAGCCGTGTCGCATTTCTCAATTCAGCAAATTGTGCCTGATATTACAGTTCTTTCGATTTGTATGATATCGACACTGACTTTCGCTTTGCTTGGAGCAAGATTTGCAAACAAGGCTAAACCAATGGTTTTAAACAAAGCAACAGGTACAGTGCTTACAGTACTTGGAGTGTTTTTAATAGTAGCAGAAAGATTTTTATTTATAACATAATTGTAAACTGAAAAGGAGCAATCACATGAAAAAAAGTATGATGAAACTAAAAAGAAACAAGCCGTTTATATATTACTGGCTTATTGTAATGGTTATAATATTTGCGTTGAATTTTATAATGACATTATTATTTGGGTCAAATGCTGTTACTCATGTAACTTACGATGTTTTTCTTGATGACTTAAACGCAGGTAAAATAGCGACTGTACAAGTGATGGACGAAAGTATTATGTACGGAATTGAAACTGTGGTAGAGGGCGAAGAAGAGCCGAAAACCGATGTTTATTCCACTGCAAGAATGCAGGATAGCGACCTTGTAGACAGACTGTACGACTCAGGTGCTGAATTTATTGAAGTGTTTCCAAGAGAAAGTTCATTTTTAATGAACATTATTAGCACGGTCATAATGATAGTGATTTTTGCTTTGATTTGGCGATTTATAATGTCTAAAATGATGAAAGGCATGGGTGGAGGAAACACTATGTCTTTCGGAAAGTCAAATGCAAAAATTTACGCAGAAACCACAACTGGAAAATCGTTTAAAGATGTTGCAGGGCAAGAAGAAGCGAAAGAAGCACTGACAGAAGTTGTAGACTTCCTTAACAATCCTAAGAAATATGCTGATATTGGTGCAAACCTTCCAAAAGGCGTTCTCTTAGTAGGCCCTCCTGGAACAGGTAAAACACTTTTGGCAAAAGCAGTTGCAGGAGAAGCAAAAGTTCCGTTTTTCTCAATTTCAGGTTCGGAATTTGTCGAAATGTTCGTGGGTATGGGTGCGGCTAAAGTTCGTGACTTGTTTAAGCAAGCAAACGAAAAAGCACCATGTATTATTTTTATAGATGAGATTGATACAATAGGCAAAAAACGTGACGGCGGTATGAGTAGCAATGACGAGCGTGAGCAGACCTTAAATCAGCTACTAACCGAAATGGACGGGTTTGACGGTCAAAAAGGTGTTGTATTGCTTGCAGCAAGTAACCGCCCTGAAATTCTTGATAAGGCGCTTACAAGACCCGGAAGATTTGACAGACGAGTACCTGTTGAACTTCCCGATCAAAAAGGCAGACAAGCTATCTTAGAAGTACATGGCAAAAATGTAAAATTAACCGTGGATATTGATTTTGAAAAAATTGCAAGAACAACCTCCGGTGCAAATGGTGCAGAGCTTGCGAACATAATAAACGAGGCAGCATTAAGAGCCGTGCGAGATGGTAGAAAATCTGTAATACAATCGGATTTAGAGGAGAGTGTCGAAGTAGTTATTGCAGGATATCAAAGAAAAAATGCGGCGGTATCTGAGCGAGAAAAGAAAATTGTATCCTACCACGAAGTAGGTCACGCCTTGGTGGCGGCACTTCAAAGCGATAGTGCTCCAGTTCATAAAATCACAATTATTCCAAGGACTTCAGGTGCTCTCGGTTATACAATGCAAGTGGACAGCGATGAAAAATTTTTAATGAGCAAAGAGCAAGCACTTAACAAAATTGCAACTTTTACAGGTGGTAGAGTGGCTGAAGAACTGATTTTTAAATCTATAACAACAGGTGCTTCTAACGATATTGAACAAGCTACAAAAATAGCAAGGGCGATGGTCACACGTTTCGGCATGAGTGAAAAGTTCGGAATGGTAGCTCTCGAAACTGTAAATAACCAGTATTTAGGTGGAGATACATCTATGATTTGTTCTGCTGAAACTGCGAAAATGATTGATGATGAAGTTATTAATATCGTTCACACTCAGTATTCTAAAGCAATGCAAATTTTAAAAGAAAACGAACAAAAGCTCCATGAAATTTCAATGTATCTTCTTGAAAAAGAAACAATAACAGGCGACGAATTTATGGAGATTTTAAACGATAAAGGAGATAAATAAAAATGTTTGGTATGTTTAGGATGTTTTATGACCCAACGTACATATTACTAATACTCGGTGTCGTAATAACAATATTTGCACAAGTAAAGCTAAAATCCACTTTTTCAAAATATTCTACAGTTAGAAGTATGCGTGGATATACGGGTAGAGAAGCTGCCGAGGAAATTTTAAGAACACAAGGACTTCACGACGTGAGTGTAAGACATGTGCGTGGCAATTTATCCGACCATTATGACCCACGAACAAAAACAGTTAATTTATCGGATGCAACATATAATCAAACCTCGATTTCCGCTGTTGGTGTTGCCGCACATGAGTGTGGACACGCATTACAACATAATAAAAATTATGCACCACTTAAACTTCGCACTGCATTTGTTCCAGTGGCAAGATTTGGTAGTATGGCAGCAGTGCCACTAATCATTCTTGGAATGTTTTTTTCAGGAAATACATCCGAACTAATAATCGAAATAGGTATAATTGCATTTTTTGCTTCGGTAATATTTCAAGTAATCACATTGCCTGTTGAATTCAATGCATCTAAAAGAGCTGTAAACCTACTCGGAAGCACAGGAATATTAGCAGATAGTGAATTACCTGCGACAAAATCTGTTTTGAGTGCAGCGGCACTTACCTATGTAGCCGCTGTTGCAGCTTCATTATTACAATTATTCAGACTTCTTCTTATTACAAGAAACAGAAGAAGTTAATAAAACTTCACAAACAATTAAATCAAAACTCGGCTGAAATGATGGGTGCAGCAGAACTGATGAAAGTTTCAGCTCAAATATCCGGAAAAGAAACAGAAATAGCTGAACCACCTTATGATTTTGTACTAAGTAAAACTGGTGAACTGATTTGTATAAATGAAGAACTGCTACAAATAGCCTAAAAAAGCATAGAAAAAGACGGATAGTGAGATACTATCCATCTTTTTCTATTTAACTTTATATTGTGATAATTATCTCACGTATTAATTTGCAGCTTGATAATACTTATTTTTTACCCACTGCTATCAGTTTTTTTCTAAGCATGTACACTGTACCCATTCCCATAATCGAAATAATCACTAACACTACAGATAGCGGTGCGTTTGTGTTATCGCCTGTTTGAGGATTGTCTGTGGCTAGCTCTGCAATGCTGTAGGCATAGTCAAAAGAGCCACCGCCTAAGTAATAGGTACCCGCCAAGCTGTCGTACAGACCGTTTTCGTCCAAGTCAGCTACTGCTATTGTGAGAGTGTAATCACCTGCATTTGTTGCAGTATTGCCGCTTATTGTATAATCTGTGCCCGCATCAAGAGCTATGCTGCCAAGCATCACCGAAGTAACACTCTGCGTTTGCAGTGAACCATTGTAGGTTAATGCATCCCCAAATGTGATTGCTGGTGCAGCTTCTTCTATGGTTATTTTAGCATAATTTTGTTCATGGTAGTTACTTTCAAGTAGACTTACCGCCGCACTATCTGCGCTCGCGCCTGCCAAAATAGCAAGTCTGTAAATTTTGTTTTCAGTAGGTAGTATAATCGGCTTTGTAGAAAAAGCTGGTGGGATATAATCAGGATATGTTTCACCGCCTATGGCTGTCACACTACCACCGGAAATGGTGATGTTTCCAGCTGAGCCATTCCAACCACTGCCGATACCTGCGCCCTAATTGGAGCTTGCAGTCACCGTGCCTCCGGAAATATTGACAGTTGTTCTACCAGTTCCTGTATAGCTACCGATAGCCGTGCCAGACCAGTCAACACCAGACTTCACTGTACCGCCCGAAATATTAATTGTCCCACCGCTACCGGTGTATCCTTTGTTGGCGCCTATTCCGCGAGCGATCACCTCGCCACCTACAATATTGATATTGTCGACACCACCATTTTCTCCACCACCAAGGGCTACGATATCAGTAGTAATACTGTCAACATTCACCAGACCATCCAAGATGGTGATATTGCCTCTAGAGCCATTTTCGCCACCGCCGATACCTGCGCCGTTACCGCCACCGTTGCAACGTAGGGAGTGAGTGGAGTCCGTCAAGATATTGAGAGTTGCACCTGTCTCAACCTCCAAGCCTGCCCTGTTTTCGCCGCTGTACAGTTCGTTTGCGTTATCTTCTCCGATAAATGTGATGTTTGCTGTTGCGCCGTTTTCTATCTCAAAGGCGCAAATATCATTTTTACCGTCCATATTAATGTCTACTTCATTTAGTGTAAGATTGGCAGTAATGCCACTTTTTACCACAATTGTGTCTTTCGTACTTCTGTAGACATCTGTCGCCATACTGATAGTTAATGGGGTGTCACTTATGATAGTGAGCACGTATATACCCGCAGCTGTTGCATGTTCGTCGTATGTATAATCTTTGCCAAGCTCACCGCCCGTCACGGTTAAGTCGCCCACAACTGTGCCCTGTTGCGCTACTGCCTGTGTCGCAGTTGCGTTTACAGTTTCGTTGTTTGTGTTCACTACTTCTTCTGCAAAAACATTCAGTGGCAATGCGCACACTATCATGCTTAAGGCGAGAATAGCTGATAGAATTTTACCTGTTACGTTCCTTTTTCTCATAATTCCTCCGTCAAACCTTCTTTATATTTTTTAATACCATATTATTATCTGCTTTTTTGTATAATTACCAATTAGTTCTGTGGAAATTGCGCTTTGTATGCATTACTCCTTATCCTATGAAATGCCACCGTATATTATTAATAGTTTTTCACCTGGTGGTATCATGCTTGCTTTTTATATAGCTACATTTTTACTTAGCATTTTCCTCTCTTACGTTATGCTAAGACTCAGCCAAAATATTGGACATAGACTTAGAATAGATACTTTCAAATAGTTTGACAAGCTACCCGTATCATATATGGAAATCCCCCAAAACAAAACCTCACTGAAACCGCTTGGTTTCAGTGAGGTTTTGTTATTTCAGTAAGTTTTAAAATCTCAATATTTAAACAATGCTTTTAATTAATCATCATATTCCATATCGTGTTCCCAAATCGCACCATCGGTAGCACTAATTGTATATTCGTACTCAATTTTACCGATTTCCCACTCTACCTCATATTCAGCATAACCGTCGTCATAGTCGAACTCACACTTGATGCGACTAGCTTCGCTTTCTGTCACACCCGCGTGTGCTAGTGCAATAGCTTTCGCTTCTATTTCTCCAATATACTCGGTTGAAGCATCTACAGTAGGGGCAGTTTCTGCCTTTGCATCATAGCTTTCCATGTCGTAATCATAACCTATAATCTCACCACTCACTGCGTTGATTTCATAGTCATACTCTGTTGTGCCATCCCAAAACTCTACTTCATACTCTGCGATACCATCATCATAATCAAGTTTACAAAGCATATGTGAAATATCGCTTTCATTCATTCCCGCGTGTGCTAGTGCAACAGCTTTCGCTTCTTCTTCTCCGATATACTCGGTTGAAGCATCTACAGTAGGGGCAGTTTCTGCCTTTGCATCATAGCTTTCCATGTCGTAATCATAACCTATAATCTCACCACTCACTGCGTTGATTTCATAGTCATACTCTGTTGTGCCATCCCAAAACTCTACTTCATACTCTGCGATACCATCATCATAATCAAGTTTACAAAGCATATGTGAAATATCGCTTTCATTCATTCCCGCATGCGCTAGTGCAACAGCTTTCGCTTCTTCTTCTCCGATATACGTTTCGGTGAAATTCACCAAGGGTTCTGTCGAAAAATTAGATTCAACTTGTGTTTGTTCGTAAGTAGATTGCTCAGGTTGAGATGTTGTCATAGGTCTAGCAAGAGCCATAACGCCACCTGTCAATGTTGCCGTAACAATAACAACACCAGAGACAATACCGACTGTTTTTAATGTAACTTTTGATTTCATTATAAATACCTCCTAGTACTTTAATTCATAATTATCTTTGATACATTAATACTACATCACTAAAATTAAAGTATCATTAAAACTTTAATTTTTATTTTGGAAATTTCACTGTAAACAAACTACCACTATTTAGTTCGCTTTTAAGTTCAATTTTTGCGTTGTGCAGTTTAGCAATCTGCGCCACCATCGATAAACCTAAACCCATACTTCCATATTGGCTTGCTGTACGCGAGCTATCCACTTGATAAAACCTATGCCAAATCTTTTCCTGATGCTCTTTTGCTATACCTATTCCATCATCTTTCACCGACAACACAATTTCTGCAGTAGTTTCAGTGAGTGAGACATGAGCATTAGCATTACCGCTCTCATTTTTATAACAAAAAGAATTGCTAATTAAATTTGTGAGAAGCCTGTTAATCATCGCTGAGTCAAATGCTCCACTTATATTCGGTGAAATATCGTATGTCATTTTTAAACCAGGTGGGGCAATTAGCTCTTGCTCCTCACAGATTTCTCGTACAAGCTCGCTTAAATCTGTCTGCAAAAGCTCCGTTTTTTGAGTACCTCTGTCAAGGCGTATTAGGCTTAGCAAATCGGATATGAGATTAGACATCTTTAAAGCTTGTCTTTGCACAGTTTCAAGTGCGTCCTCTTTATCCTCTAGTGTAATATTATCCCCGATGGCATACTCACACAGTGCTAGAATAACAGCAGTCGGTCTTCTCAGTTCGTGTGAAACATCGGATGTAAATTGCTTCTCTGCTTCAACCGCACTCTCTAAACGTTCAAACATTTTATTGAATGTTTCGGAAAGCTTGCGAATTTCAGGGCTTCCGCCTTGCAAATCAATACGCAAGGCAAGGTTTTCACTTTCGCTTATTTCCTCCGCTGTTTTCACAATCTTGTCTATTGGTCGAAAGGTAATTTTAGCAATAAAATAGCAACCTATCGCTCCGAAAAGCACAAAAATGGGTAGCGAAAATAATGCTATTTGTAAGACATCATTCGTTGCACTTATAGCCTCATCTACAGCTATAACACCACGCATCCACACAAGCGAGCGAGAGTCTTCTACCGGCACTAATCTATCATAAATATAATATAGCTTCCCATCTACGGTAAATTCGTTGGTTTCTTTGTCACTAAACGGCTGTGCTGCGATTCCATCCTCTGAAAAATCACCTGCTATATATTCACCCTCCGTCGAGTACAAAAGTATATATACGCCCTTTTTAAAGAAGTCAACATCACCAACATCAAGCTCCCCGTCATAAAACTCAAGCTCATCTGACTTAAAATCAACCACTACGGTT
>CAYJEK010000053.1:0-13265 GCA_964369205.1 uncultured Oscillospiraceae bacterium
ACTGGTGATCAGGGTGTTGCAGACCCATGCCTTACCACTTGGCTATGGCGCCATTATTGGAGCGGATTACGAGGCTCGAACTCGCTACCTCCACCTTGGCAAGGTGGCGCTCTACCAGATGAGCTAAATCCGCGTAAGCCTTAAAAAGTTTTGCTTTTCAAGTGCTTAAATATAATACCATATGAACATACTTATGTCAATAGTTTTTTAAAAAAATATTAACATTTTTAAAAATCATAACTATTGTAAATTTCGCCGTCTAAATTTTTAAAAGTGATAGTATTATTTTCTAATATAACATAGCTATTTTGGCTATTTTCTTTTGGCAATGAAACAGAGCCTGGATTTAGATATTTATAATTTTCTCTTTGTTCAAAAACAGGTATATGAGTGTGCCCTGCTACAACAATATCTTCTTTATTTATAGGCAAACTAAGTCCATTATCTAATTTATGGCCGTGTGTAAGATACAGAGTTTTATTATTAAAAAGCAAAACTGCATAATCCGCTAAAACTGGAAAATCTAAAACCATTTGATCTACTTCACTCTCGCAATTCCCTTTTACTGCAATTATCTTATCTTTTAAATTATTTAAAGCTTCTAAAACTTTTTTTGGTGCATAGTCTTTTGGTAAATCATTTCTAGGCCCGTGATATAATAAATCTCCAAGTAAAATAAGCTTGTCTGCTTTTTCTTCATTAAATCTATTTATAAGTTTTTGTGTGTAAAAATCAGAACCGTGTAAATCTGATGCTATTAATAGTTTCATATAAGTCTCCTTTTTAAATTAAATTATTTTTATTATATAATAATTTTTGATTTTAAGCAAGATGTATGCTATAATTAAAACAAATTTTTAAAAAGGATTTTTTATGAAATCAATTACAGTAAAAACAATAAAACCTATAAGATTAGATAATTATTTAATGCAAGAATACCCTCTTTTAAATATGGGTAATATTAATAAATTTATTCGTCAAAATAAAATCAAAGTTAATTCTAAAAAAATAAAATCAAGTGATAAAATTTATAATGATGATAAAATTTCTCTTTATATTAGCGATGATTTTTTTGTAAAACCAAACAAAAATAATGCTTTTCTTTTTGCAAGAGATGATTTTGATATAATATATGAAGATGATAATTTTATTATAGTTAATAAGCCTTCAGGAATAAGTGTTTATGATGAAAATTTTAATAATTTTGACACCTTAATTAATCGTGCAAAAAAATATTATAAAGACACTTCTATCACTCCCGCTTTATGCCATAGGCTTGATACTGGCACTAGTGGTATCATTGTTTTAAGCAAAAATGATGATGCACTAAATTTTATGCTAGAGGAATTTAAAAATAAGTCATTAGAAAAAACTTATATTTGTGTCTCTTATGGAGATTTTAATTTAAAAAACACTATTCAAAAAGCTTTTCTATTTAAAGATAGTAAATCATCTGTTTCGCTTATTTCTAATACTCAAAAATCAAAAGGATATAAGGCAATAGAGACTCATATAAAAAAAGAAGCCTCTATTAAAAACTTTCATTTCTTGAAAATAAAATTAATAACAGGCAGAACTCATCAAATACGAGCTCATTTAAAATTTTTAAATCTACCTATTTTAGGAGATAGTAAGTATGGCATTTTAAGTTTAAATAGAAAAAATAAATTAAAATATCAGCTATTACATAGTTATATTTTAAAATTCAACACTATACAAAACCCAAATTTTAAATATCTTGAAAATAAAGAATTTATATCAAAAGAGCCTTGGTTTAAAGATAAATTTTTCAAAGGAGAATTTTATGAGTAATATAGATAAACCTTCTTTTATTTATGGAATGGTAACAGCCTTTTGC
Source organism: uncultured Oscillospiraceae bacterium (assembly GCA_964369205.1). GTDB lineage: Bacteria > Bacillota > Clostridia > Oscillospirales > Ruminococcaceae > RGIG3102. The sequence goes on from CAYJEK010000053.1 coordinate 1,859, forward strand.
GAATGTGTAATAAATGAATCAAAACCACTCGCATTTTCCCCACCTTTTCATAAAGATATGCTACTAATTATAAATGATGAAATTTTAAAAATATCAAAAGAAATGGAATTAAATCTCTTTCTTGAAAAAAATGATGATTTAATTGAAAACAATATATATTTTTATGTAATATATAAATTTGATAGTGAATTATTAAAATATCAAAATATCCGCAAAAAAGGATTTAGCCCTTTAAATAATTTTAACGAATTTAAAAACATTTTAGGATATGGAGTGAGCTTTTCTCAAGGAATAGAAAATATAGTTCCTAAAATGCAAAAAGAGCCTCCTTTATTAAAAACAACTGATAGAATATTATTTTAACACTTTTGCATAGTATAATTTTCATACTATGTATATTAATATGTATTATATATCTTCTAAGACACCTCTTGTTTAAAATTCAGCTGTATGATAAAATTTTCTTAAATTAATTTAATAAGGAGTTTTTTATGAAAATAATTAAAAGTTATACATTTTCTTTTAGCCCAACTGGAAGTACTGAGCAAATTTTAAAAGCTTTATCTTCACCACTACCGAGTAATGAATTTTATGATATTACTAATAATTCTATTAAAAAAGAATTTTTACAAGATGAATTAGTAGTAGTTGGAGGTCCTGTTTTTGGCGGAAGAATGGTGAATATTAATCTTGAGAATATCAAAAATTTAAAAGGAAACAACACCCTTGCGATCGCCGTTGCCGTTTATGGAAACCGTGAATACGATGATGCCCTTTTAGAACTTACTAATACATTAACAAATCAAGGATTTATAGTTGTTTCAGCTGCTGCTTTTACTGCAAGACATTCAATGGCTACACAAATAGCGCATGATAGGCCAAATGCAGACGATCTATTAAAAGCTGAAAGCTTTGCAAAAGATACATTAGAAAAAATATCTTCTTTAACAGATTTTTCTAATATTCAATCTATCAAAGTAAAAGGTAAAACTCCTTATGTTAAATATAATGGTCTTCCTCTAAAACCAAAAGCTAATTCATTATGTAATTCTTGTGGTGTTTGTGTAAGTGAGTGCCCTAGTAATGCAATCCCTAAATCTTCACCTAGTAAAACTGATAAAACTTTATGTATCACTTGTATGAGATGCACTTTTGTCTGTCCTCAAAAAGCAAGAGATTTAAATCCTATTATGAAAAAAGTTGCTGGTTTTGGGTTAGGTTTAGTTACTAAAAACGAAAAACACCCTGAATTTTTTATTTAATACATAAAACTCTTAAATCTTGAAATTAAGATTTAAGAGTTTTTTATTATTCACAAAAATAATTCAAATATAAAGGCTCATTTTGATTTTTTAAATAAAGGCATGTGAATTCATGATTAGCGTCTATATTTTCTATATTAAAAACAGCTATATTACTAAGGCTATTTGCAACTGATTCATAAACAAAGGATATACCAATATTTTTTGAAACTAAATGTGTTATTGCAGCAAAAGAATTTATTTCTAATTCCCCTTGAAAACTATTAAGTCTGTTATTATTATTAGTTAATATCCTATTAAGTGCTTCTCTAGTTCCAGATCCCTTTTCTCTTACAATTATTATATTGCGAAATATTTCATCAAATGATACCACTCTGTTTGCAAATGGATGCTCTAGACTACAAATACCAACTAAAGATTCTTTTTTATAAATTCGTGATGAAAAATCATTCTTATTTACAAACCCTTCTATAAAAATATAATCTAGCTCTCCATTTTTTAATTTTTGAGTTAAATTATTTGTATTATCAATAACATAGGTTAATTTAATATCATTATTAAGTATTAAACTTGCAATTTGATTATTAATAATATACTCCCCTATTGTTCTAGTTGCTCCTATTTTAATATTTTCTTTTTCCTTTTTTGAAAGCTCCTCAAATATTTTTTTAGAGTTATAATCTGCTGATATAGCATAATTTTCAAGTTTTATGCCCTCTTTTGTTTTTTTGAGAACTCTATTTTTATAACTAAATAATTTACACCCATATATACTTTCTAATTGCTGTATTTGGTTTGTAACTGCGGGCTGTGTCATATTTAGATTTTCAGCTGTTTTTCTATAATTCATAGTTTTACACAGCATTAAAAACGTTGTGATTTTATAATCTATCATAATTCAACCTTTCATAAAAATATTTTATCAATTCATTAATTATTATTATTTTATTTTATCATTAAACTGTGGTAAAATCAATACTAGATTAATTCAATCGGACATTTAAAAGAAAAAAGGAAATTTTAATTATGAACACAGCAAAACTAAAATCAATACTCCCAGGAGTATTTTTCACAATCGTTATAGCATTTATCGCTCAAATTTTTGAAGGATTACTACCAATTCATATAATAGGTGATTCTGTAATTGCATTATTTATAGGCATGGCTATAAATAATTTTATTAAAACACCTTCGTTTTTAAAAGAAGGTATAGGTTTTACTTCTAAAAAACTTCTTCGAGTTGCAATTATTTTCCTTGGAGCATCACTTAGTATAGGAACTATATTAACAGTTGGTAAAGCTTCATTAATTGTTATGTTTTTCACTCTTTTAACTTGCTTTGGCGGTGGCCACTTTATAGGAAAAGCATTAGGATTAAATTGGAAGATGTCAAATCTAATTTCAGCAGGTACTGGGATTTGTGGTGGTTCTGCGATAGCTGCTATCGCACCTGTTATTGACGCTGATGATAATGATATAGCCTTTGGCATGTCGGCAACATTTATATTTGATATGATAATGATTTTAATATTCCCTGCTATGGGTATGTTTTTAGGGTTATCTGATACAGCTTACGGTTTATGGGCTGGAACTGCTGTTAATGATACATCGAGTGTTGTTGCAGCGGGATATGCTTTTAGCGAAATAGCTGGCGATTATGCTACAATGGTAAAACTTACACGAACACTTTCAATTATTCCGGCTGTTTTAGCTTTCTCTGCTATTAATATGGCAATAAAGAAAAAAGAGCTTAAAAATTCTTCTTTAGATAGTCAATCTAAAACAAAAGTAAATCTTACAGAGGTTATTCCTTGGTTTATACTAGGTTTTTTAATTATGGCATTAATAAATAGTGCTGGATTTATTCCTGTAGAAGTTTCAATATTCTTAAAAGATTTAAGTAAGTTTTTAATGGTTATGTCGCTTGCTGCTATTGGACTTAAAACTGATTTAAAACATATGAAAAAATCAGGATTTAAACCTATGCTACACGGATTTATAATTTCAGTATTAGTTGTAATTGTTTCAATAACTGTACAATTCGCTGTAGGGCTTGCATAAAATTATAAAGAGAGGCTAAAATAGCTTCTCTTTTTTATTTATATTGATATTTTCTATAAAAAGTGATAAAATATTTAAAGTAAATTGATAAGGAGATATATTAATAATGAAAAGAACATATTGTTTAGTTTCAGCGCAATATCTTCCTACAATGGGTGGTGTTGAAAATTACACCTTTAATCTTGCAAAAAAATTAACCGAGCGCGGACACAAATGCATAGTTATAACAAGTTCATTAGCTAATTTAAAAGAAATTGAAATCGATGAAAATGGAATAACTATTATACGATTAGATAGTTTTCAATTTTTAAACGGTCGTTTCCCTTTTGTAAAATTTAATAAAAAAAATTATACAATTTTAAAAGATTTATTGAAATATGAAAATTTAAGATTTATTATTAATACTAGGATTTATCCTCTATCGCTATTAGTATCAAAATTTGCAAAGAAATATAATATTAAATCATTTATAATTGAGCATGGATCATACTATTTATCTTTAAATAATGCCCTATTCGATTTTGTAATCAAAATTTACGAGCATGTTATGATAAATTTAGTGAAGGCAAATTGCAATAATTTTTTTGGTGTTTCTTCTGCTTCAAGTAATTGGCTTTTAAACTTTAAAATAAAATCAAAAGGCGAAATTTATAATGCTATAGATATTAATAAAATCAATAATATAAATAAAGACACTCTAGATTTATCCTTATATAATTTAAATGAAAATGCAAAAATTATATCCTATGTTGGCAGATTAATTCCCGAAAAAGGAGTTGATAAACTTTTAATTGCATTTAAAGAATTAAATTTAGAAAACACATATCTTATTTTTGCTGGCGAAGGATATTTAGAAGATTTTTTAAAAGAAAACAAAAATAATAACACCATATTACTAGGAAAATTATCGTATAATGAAGTTATCAGTCTTTTTAAACAGTCTAATATATTCTGCTTACCAACTGTGTCTGAGGGCTTCCCTACAACAGTTTTAGAAGCTTCTAGCTGTGGGTGCTATACGATAACCACTAAAAATAGTGGTGGTGCTACTGAAATTATTTCAAGTGATGAATTTGGAACTATTATGTCAGATAATTCTATTAATGAAATAAAAAAAGCATTACTAAACGCTTTAAATGATAAGTATTTACAAGAAAAAGCTAATAATGCTAAATTTAAAGTTATTAATAATTTCACTTGGGACTCAACAGCTCAAAAAATAGAAAATCTAAATTAGGGAGATTTTAAAAATAAATGAAAAAACTATTAATTATTCCAGCTTTTAATGAAGTTGATAATATTTTAAACACTATTAAAGATATTAAAGAGAATAGTATCGACTGGGACTATGTTATAATAAATGATGGTTCAAAAGATGATACTTTAAAAATTTGCAAAGAAAATAATTTAAATATTATAAGCCTTGAAAGCAATTTAGGGCTCGCTGGTGCATTTGAAACTGGAATTTTATATGCTTATAAAAACAACTATGATTATGTTATGCAATTTGATGCTGATGGGCAACATATGGCAGTTTATTTAGATGATTTGTTAAATACGGCTATAGAAAACAATTCTGATATAGTAATCGGTTCTAGATATTATTCCACTAAAAAACCATATAATCTTAGAATGCTTGGAAGTAGATTTATAACATTATCTGTTTACTTTATTGCAAAGCGTCTTTTAACTGACCCTACTAGTGGGATGAGATTATTTAATAAAAAAATAATCAAAAAGATGGCAACAAGCATAAATCTTGGCCCTGAGCCTGATACAATAGCTTATCTTTTAAAAGAAGGTTTTTCTCTTTCTGAATGTCAAGTGGATATGAGAGAAAGAGAATCCGGGACAAGCTACTTAAATTTATACAACAGCTTTAAATATATGATGCGAATGGCTGTTTCAATTTTATTTTTACATTATTTTAGATAGGAGCAATTAAATGGAACAATTTTTACTACAGATTACGCTTTTTATTGCTTCACTCTTAACTTTATTTTATATTGTTAACAAAGTAAAAAAAGCTAAAATGCAAATTGAAGACACCGTATTTTGGATAGTATTTTCTTTGGCAATTTTAATTATCAGTATATTCCCTCAAATTATATTTTCTTTTTCAAAATTTTTTAATATTGAATCCCCTACAAATCTTATTTATCTTTTAATAATATTCATACTAATAGTTAATCAATTTCGAATGGATAGAAAATTATCAGAACTTAAAAATCAAATTAAAACTATTATTCAAAATAGAGCTATTGAAGAAAATGAAAAATAAATAATAAAAAAATCCACCTATAGTGGAGTATCGATAAAGAAACTTTATATCATAAAAAGACAAAGGAATGGCGAAAGCCATTCCTTTGATTTATATAAAAGCTCCGCTTTTAAAGGGGAAATAATAGTTCTTTTGATAGCAAAAGAACCAAAACTACCGCTTTTTCAGCACGACGCGGAGTAAAAGGCTCTTTATCTCTTTCGTAAATATTAAACCTTCGCAACCTTTACTTCGTAAATGCTCGGCTTTGCTTTTCATTTTATGAAAAGCACCATATTTACTGCTTAATCCTGTATTTTCTTCCTCTTTGCTCTTTGCTAACACTATAAAAAGAAACAAGTGGCATCGAGCCACTTGTTTCTTTATTAGTATCTGTCTATTGGTGGATTTTTTTATTATTCAGAAACAGCCTCTACATCTTTTTGAACGAATGCTTTGCCTCTCCATTTTCCTGAGAAGAATCTTAAAGCATTAAATAGTAATGCTGACATCCATCCTGAAACCATACCTACCCATATTGCAATTTCGCCAATTTCAAAATAATGGATTGAAAGATATGTTGCTGGAATTCTTACAACTATCATTAAAATACTAACTATCATAGCAAATGTTGTATCGCCAACACCTCTGTGGAACTGGCTAAGAGTTTGGAACACTGCAAACACTACATAGAAATAAGCACTAAATCTAACGCCCATTAACCCTAGTTCCATTACTCTTGGTGAACTTTCAAGCCCAAATAAAGCTAGTAAAAATTCAGCTGCTATTGGGATAATAATTATCATTGCCCCACAAAAAACAATCTGCATTGCAACCGTTACTTTTATTCCTTTTAATGCTCTATCTTCTTTATTTGCACCTATATTTTGCCCTGCAAACATAGATAAAGCTGATGCTAAATTCATCATTGGCATCGTTACAAAACTTTCAATTCTGTTTGCTGTACTAAATGCAGCGGTCATATCTGCACCAAAATAGTTTACAAAGCTTTGAACTGCTAAAAATCCAAGAGATACAATCGACTGCTGAACTGCAGATGGTACACCGTATTTTATAATAGCTTTTGCAATTTCTTTATCAAAAACAAATTCGCCTTTTTTAAATTGAAAAATCTCAATTTTTCTTCTTACATATAGATGTGATAACACACCACTCACAAGCTGTGCTATAAGTGTTGCAAGTGCAACCCCCATTACACCCATACCAAAAAATGCAACAAATACATAGTCTAAAACAATATTAATAATAGTTGCAATAATTAAAAAGTATAATGGTGTTTTACTATCTCCAATAGCTCTTAATGCTGATGCATAAAAGTTATAAAAGAACATTGCCGGAAGACCTAAAAACATTATTTGAAGATAAATAACACTGTCTGGCAGAATACTTTCTGGAGTGTCAATAAGTCTTAAAACTGGCTCTGAGATAAAATATCCAATAATAGCTAAAACAGTTGCAAGACATAGTATTAAAATCATACCTGTTGAAAAAGTTGTTTTAACTTTTTGCATATCTCTTGCACCAAAAACCTGTGCTAGGATAACTGATAAACCTATTGTAAATCCAAATGCAATAGCAAGTATTAAAAACTGAACTGCAAAGCTTCCTCCAACAGCAGCTAACGCATTAGCACCAACAAAGTTTCCTACTATAATAGAGTCAACAGTTGAATAAAGCTGCTGAAAAACATTACCAATAATCATAGGAATACTAAAAGTTAATATAAGTTTAAAAGGACTTCCTTCTAAAAAATTATTTTTCATTATATTTTCCCTTTCAAAATATTTTTTTCATTAAAATTTCTTACAAATCATAAGATACCCCTTTTTTGAAGGAGTATCTTATATCGTGTTTTCTATACAAATATATTATATACCATATTTAATATTTGTCAACATACATTATTTAAGTTCAACTACTGTTACACCACTTTCGCCCTCGCCATAATTCCCAAGACGGAAAAAAGCAATTGACTTATGCTTTTTTAGATATGCATGTATTCCACTTCTTAGTGCACCCGTGCCTTTTCCATGTATTAAATATATAGTTTTTAAATGATTTCTAAAGCTCATATCTATGAATCTATCAATTTCTAGGATTGCATCTTCAACATTCATTCCAAGCAAATTAATTTCACTTGAAGCTGTTCTCATTTCTTTATCTTGAGATTTTACCTTTGTATTTCTATAAGCTGATATATTTTTTGGTTTCTTCTGAGTTTTTGTATCAAGATATAAATCCTCAATATGAACCTTTGTTTTTATAATACCTGCAGTAACTTGCACCATACCTTTATTATCAGCAGGACCTTGAACAACTGCTTCTTTATTTAAAGATGCTATTATAACTTTATCGCCTTTTTTAACACTCTCTAGTTTTGGATAGTCTTTTAATGGCTCTTTATCCTCTGTTACATTTGAGAGTAGTTTGCTCGTTTTATTTCTTGCAATATCTCTTGCCTCTTGCAAGCGTTTTTGAGCAGACACATTTTCTTGTTTTTGTAATTTTTTTAATTCATCAGAAAGATTATAAGCTTCATCTTGCACTCTTTGAGCAACTTCTTTTGCTTTAAAAGTTAGCATTTCTGCTTCTTTTTTTGCTCTATTTAAAATTTCTTCGCTCTCTTTGTTTGCTTTTTTAATACTTATATCTGCATAATTTTTAAGTTCTTCTATTTCATTTTGTCTTAAAACTAATTCCTTTTTCATATCTTCTAATTGAGAAAAAACACTATTAAGTTTTTTATCTTCATTAGAAAGATGAGTTTTTGCAGAATTTATAATTTCTTTTGATATTCCAAGTCGTTTACTAATATTAAATGCATTAGATTTCCCAGGAACACCAACGATTATTTTATAAGTTGGAGATAGAGTTTCCACATCAAATTCACAACTTGCATTTTGAACACTAGGAGTTTCTATAGCAAAAATTTTAATTTCACCATAGTGAGTACTAGTCATTACCTTTGATTTTAAATCTCTTAATTTTTCTATAATGCTAATTGCAAGAGCTGCGCCCTCTGCAGGATCTGTTCCAGAGCCAAGTTCATCCATTAAAACAAGGGAATTGCCATCTGCAATTTCAAGAATTTTTGAAATATTTTTCATATGTCCTGAAAAAGTTGATAAACTTTGCTGAATACTCTGTTCATCCCCTATATCAACTAATATTTTATCAAAAACACAGATAGTTGAATTTTCACTAGCTGGAATTAATATTCCGCAAGCTGCCATTGAAAGAAGTAGGCCTGATGTTTTAAGTGCAACTGTTTTACCACCTGTGTTTGGCCCTGTTATAACTAAGGTATCATAATCATAGCCAAGACTTATATCAATAGGCACTACTTCATTTTTATTTATTAATGGATGTCTTGCTTTAATTAAATTAAATTTTAAATCATCATTAACTTTAGGCATTCTTGCATCTTGAGTAAGTGCTAATTTTGCTTTAGCTATAATTAAATCTATTTCTAATAGTTTTTCATAGTTTTCATAAAATGTAGCTGCATTACTTGATACTAATGATGATAAATGAGCTAATATTTTATTTATTTCATCCTGTTCTTGATTATAAAGCTGCATGATTTTACCATTTAAATCCACTATAACAGCAGGCTCGATAAAATATGTAGCACCAGAAGAGGATACATCGTGAGTTACCCCTTTTACTTCATTTTTAAATTCAGCTTTAACTGGAACAACAAATTTATTCTGCCTTAATGTTACAACTGATTCTTGTAGATATTTTTGATATGTTGATGATTTTATTAAATTATCAAGTTTATCCCTTACCTGACTTTCTGTTTGCTTTATTTTTTTTCTTATATTATATAATTCATCACTTGCATTATCTGCTATTTGTGTTTCTGATATAATAACATCTGAAATTGCTTTTTCAAGTTCTGAATTTTCTATAATTGAGGAAATTTGCCAGTCTAAAACATCGGTATTTCTCTCATATGCAAAATACCATTTTTTTATTCTCTCAAAATTCTTATACATTCTTGCAACACTTAATAATTCACTAAAGCTTAAACTAGCCCCTTTTTCACTATGTGTTACTGCTGATTTACTTCCATTTGCTGAATCAAGCCTTGGGTTTTGATATTTTAGCATATATGTTGCCATAGTATCAGTTTTTAAAAGTTCTTCTTTTACAATTTCTTTATCAGTGTATGGAATTATATTTTTTGCTTCTTCTTTATTTTCTAAAAATGTACAGTTTTCACTTAAAGTTTCAAGTATTAAATTAAATTCAAGTGAAGTTAAACTCTTTTTTAACATTTTAATTGCTTCCTTTCTAAATACTACCTAGTGATTTTAAAAAATCTAAAGTTTTATAATAGCTTTTCGTATGATACAATGTGTATTTTTCTGCTATTTTTGATAAATTTTCAAGACTTTTATTTTCTAAATTAAAATTAAACATCTTATCTAAATCAGCATATGCAAGATATCTAAGTGATATTAAAACAGCTTTATCACATAATAAATTTTCATTATCCATATTATTTTGATAACAGTCACTACAAATAATTTGTCCTTGGTTTATATTAAAAAAGTATAAATCTTTTTCACTCTCACCACACCTTATACAGCCTAATAAATTCGGTCTGTATCCAACATCGCACATAACCCTCATCTCAAATGCTGCCTTGCAAAGGGCTATACTCCATTTTCCTTCCGTTAAATAAAATAAAATATTTAAAAATAATCTTAGAATTTCTTTTGATACTTCATTTGGAACAACTACTTCATTTATTATTTCTGAAAAATAGTAAGCAAGAGAAAGTTTTTCTATATCATCACTCAGTTTATAAAAAACATTAAGAATACTGGCATCATTTAATTTATAGAGTTTGCTTTTTTCGGAGGCATATATTAAAAATTCACTATACACAAAAATACTAGTAGCGCTATGAAACTTGTTTTTTAGTCTCATAGCGCCTTTTGCATAAATTGATATAACTCCAAGTTCCTGTGTTAAAACGGTTAGGATTTTATCACTCTCTTTTGTTTTGGTCTCTTTTAAGACTATCCCCTTCACGGATATAATCTTGTTGCTCATTATTTCCCTCTTGACTATTTTTATATTTTTTATAAACTAAATAATCTTCTATTTTTCCACTATTAATAAAATTTTGCCAATAAAAGTTTTCTTTCATAAATAGCACCACCTTTAGTGATATTATTTACAAAACATTTTTATATAATATAGCAAATTTATCTATTTTTGTTTATTTTATCTTATTTTAATTTTTATTATCTTCATTAAATCCAAAATCGTTTAAAATAAAGTTTGAATCACGCCAATCTTCTTTTACTTTAACAAAGCATTGCATATTAACTTTAGTTCCAAGGAATTTTTCTATATCTTCTCTAGCTGATGATGCTATCTTTTTAAGCATAGAGCCTTGCTTTCCTATTATCATTCCTTTATGAGTTTTTCTCTCACAATAGATAACGATATTAATATCCACAATATTAGATTTTTTTCTTTCTTTAAAAGATTCTACTTCAACATTAGTTCCATGTGGGATTTCTTCAAACATATTAAGAAGAATTTTTTCTCTTACTATCTCTGAAACTATAACTTTTTCTGGAATATTAGTAATTGCATCTTCATCAAAATAATGAGGTCCCTCAATTGAAAATTTATCAATAGTTTTTAATAATTCCTCAACTCCATCATTCTCTTTAACAGAAGTAAGGCAAATTTCGCTAAAAACATCTAAATCTTTTAATTCTTTAATTTGCTTTAGTAATTTTGATTTATCATTTACAATATCTATTTTATTTATAAC